>CAMWUK010000117.1 GCA_947177415.1 uncultured Clostridiaceae bacterium | reverse complement strand
AAATAAAATACTAATATGGCTATTTCTACAGCTATTAATACAGAAAAATCAAACATAGATTACCCCCCCTATATTTTATGTATAAATAATTATATACCATTCTTTGGCATATAGCAACAAAAAATTACAAAATTAGTGGGTCAATAAAACACTCGTTTTATATAAGAAAGGAGAAAAATATGGGAAATGCATTAGCATATGAAGCATTTGAAGAAATGAAAGAAGATATTAAAAAAGAAGAATATGGAGTATATCTTGATACATGGGAATATGAAGATGAATACTCTCATAACGATATTGAAATTGCCAGAGATAAATTCATTGAATTAGCAAATGGATATTTTCGTGTAAATATGATGAATTATGAAGCAAGAGAAGCAAATGAAAATGTTTATATCTTTAATAAAAATACAGGATAAAGACTTTACAACTAAATTTACTTGATGAATTCACGCTTTTATTGGCAAAAAAGAGAGAATAGATAAGTAAATATAAAATCAGAAAGGATAAAAAGTTAGGTAGCTACTAAGGTCATGACACTTTCTGATAAAAGAATATTGGAAGTAAACAATATACTAAATTTAGATTCCATTGCAGCAATGAAAAATATGGAATCTGAGTGTATAGATTTATTGGTTACTGATCCACCATATGAAACTATTACTGGTGGTAGAAATAATGGGAAAAATTCAAAACGACCAAAAGGAATATTGACTGAAAATAAAAATTTGTTTACTCATCAGAATATAAAAATATCTGACTGGATGCCAGAAGTATTCAGAATTTTAAAACAAGAAAGTCATGCTTATATATTTACGAATTTGTTGAATTTAACAGAGATGCTAAATGAATCACAAAAAGTAGGATTCAAATTACACAATTTATTAGTATGGGAGAAAAACAATTGTGTTTGCTCTCAATATTACATGAAAAATTGTGAATATGTATTATTTCTTAGAAAAGGTAAAGCAAAGTGGATTAATGATATTGGTGGAAGTAAAACGGTTCATCAGTTTAATAATATTATAGGAAATAAAACACACCCTACTGAGAAGCCGGTTGAGTTATTGAAGTTTTACATTGCTAATTCGAGTAATGAAGGGGATATAGTATTCGATCCGTTTTGTGGCACGGGCTCTACATTAGTTGCAGCAAAAGAGTTGAATAGACAATATTTGGGATATGAAATTGATAAAGAATATTTTGATATTGGAATACAAAGAGTAAAACAATGAATCAAGTCTTTCAAAGGAGAAATTAGATATTAAGTGAGGTGATTTTGTATGTTAATACCTGCAATTATTAAAAAGAATGAGATATTAGAAGCATTTAAAAGATACTACTATTCAGATGACATGATGTATGAAACTGGTGGTTTAAATAACTGGCTACCAACTATTCAAGAAGAAACAGAGAACGGCAGATTTCAGTACGCTATAGTTAATTCAGAAGAAAAACTAGTTGGATATTTAGATTACCACATTGATTGGTATTCCTCATGTGCTTCTAGGTTTGGACTTATTTCTTTTGATAGAGGTAATCCAATTGTAGGGAAAGATTTATATGATGAACTGAAAAAACTTATTTATAACTATAGAATACATAGAATCGAATGGAGAATGATTGGTGGTAATCCTGTAGAAAGAAGTTATGATAAATTTTGCAAAAAATTCAATGGGACAAAGCATATTTTAAGAGATGCAATTAAAGATAAATATGGGAAATATCATAATGATGTCATTTATGAGATTATTAATGAAACAAATTGTTAAGACATAAAATCACGGTTTCATCTTAACATTGGAGGAGAAAACAAATATGTGGATTAGTACAGATATTGCAGAACCATCTTATGACAATCAAATTGTTAAGGCTAAAGTAGCTGATTTTGCTGGTAACTATACAACGGATGCCTATTACAACCACAGAGAACAAAAATGGTATAGTAAAGATGGAGTTTGCTTAATTGATAATGTTTTTCAATGGCAAATACCATTATTTAAAATATGTAAATTTTTAAGGAAATAGAATCGCAATTTCAAAGCAAAGGATTATGTGATGCAAATATGACATTTGGAGAATTAAAGGAAGACATGGTATTTACAATAAAAAACGAAACAGATTCTCTTTTTTACAAAGAAAGTAATCAAGATGATGGTGCAACAAATGCTTATAAAATTAAAAACAGATTTCATCAACATATGCTTGAACCAGTATATTTTCAAAAAGAATATGATGTTGTCCCAATGCAAAATAGTACTGAAATTTTAGAAAAACATAGTAAATGGCTTAGAGAATAATGGTAAATTAATAAATTGTGTGTTTTAAGGAGAGTGATAAATTTGAAACCATATGATATTGGTTTAATTTGTGGGAGATTTCAGACCTTTCACAAAGGACATGAAAAATTAGTAGATACTGGTCTGAAGCTATGTGACAGATTACTTATTTTAATAGGAAGTTCTCAAGAATGTGGAACTGAGAGAAATCCATTAAATATCAATACGAGAACTAAGATGCTGAAAACAATCTATGGAGATAGTCCTAATATCATGATTTATGGATTGGCAGATATGACAAATGAAAATGATATCTGTCCTAAATGGGGGAGATATTTACTGGATAATGTAGAAAGATATATTTATAAGAACCCAGAGGTTATGATTTATGGAAATGATGAAAGTAGAAGTGGCTGGTTTGATAAAAAGGATCTAAAAAATACAACAGAATTAATTATTAATCGTGAAGAGCTTCCAATATCAGCAACAATGCTTCGTAAATTAATGGTAGAAAATAATAGAAAAGAATGGATGCAGTGGGTAAATCCAAGACTACATAAAATGTATAATGAGTTACGAGATGAATTAATGACAGTTGAATATTATCGCTGTCAAAATAATAATTGAATGTGTTTCAAAGAAAGGAGTATGTGATTGGTAGAAGTAATTAAAATATTTAAGCAGATTCAGGAAACAAGTAGCCTGAATGATAAAAGAGCAATTATTACTGCAAATAAGGATAATGAGCTATTTAAGAAATGCCTTAAATTTTTATTAGATAATAATATTGTAACTGGCATATCAAATAAAAAAATAAATAAAAAGCTTGTTATTACAAAAAATATTGAGATTATTTGTAATTTTGAAACAATTATGGAATATTTAGTAAATAATAATTCAGGTAAAGACAGTGATATTTCAATTATTCAAGGATTTATTCATAATCAATCAGAAGAGCATAGAGAGTTTTACAAACAAATAATTACTAAAACTTTTAAGCTCGGAGCAGATGCAAAAATTGTGAATAAATGCATTCCTGGATTAATTCCAACTTTTGATGTCATGCTTGGAACGACAATAGATAAAGTAAAACTAAAAGGCGATGAATGGATTTCTATATCACGTAAATTAAATGGAACAAGATGTGCCTTTATCGGCAATAAATGCATGACCAGACAAGGTAAAGAGTATAAAGGTCTTGATCATATTATTAAAGATTTACATAAATTGATTGGTAAAGATATGTTTGTGGATGGCGAACTTGTTTATAAAAATAAAGAGAATTTATCTGACTCAGAAGCATTTCAAAAAGGAACTGGGATTGCCATGAGTAAAGATATTGATAAAACGGATTTAAAATTCGTTGTGTTTGATATGTTTCCATTAGAGGAGTTTTGGAGAGGTAAGTCAAATTTAACATATAGTTATCGAAAGAACTATTATTTAGATGAACTCAGAAGAGAAATTATACGTCTTTCGGTAGAGAATGTTGAAATAGTACAAATGTGTTATGAGGGAACAGATCATACAGAAATTTGGAAGTGGTTAGATTATGCGGAAGAGAATGATTGGGAAGGAATTATTCTCAATTTGGATACACCTTATGAGTGTAAGAGAAGTAAATCCCTAATCAAAGTGAAGAAATTCTTTAGTTGTGATATTAAATGTACTGATATAGAAGAAGGCTCAGGACGCAATAAAGGTACACTGGGAGCATTGGTGTGTGATTATAAAGGATTTCCTGTGAATGTAGGAAGTGGGTTTTCTGATTCTGACAGAAAACACTTTTGGCAATACCCAGAAGATATTATAGGTAAAATCATCAGTGTAAAATATAAGGAAGAGACAAGGAACAAAGATGGAGGAATTTCTATACAGTTTCCAGTATTTGAAGCTGTAAGATTCGATAAAAGTGAACCAAGTTATAATTAATCTATTTTCAATGTTAGCACATCTCAAAAAGAGAAGTAGTAAATGTAACATATAAATACATACACACAATGAAATTCAAATTTCAAGATTTATTGATGACATAGAAAGTTTGAGGTGTAAAGATAGAATGATAAAAGCAGATAAATATATGATTGAATCTATTAATCATATATTAAGTGATGGTTATAAAGATGTAGATCCAAGACCACATTATAAAGATGGAACGCCAGCACATACTTTATCAGTGAATGGAGTAGTCCATACATATGATATTAGCAAAAATGAATTTCCAATAACAACATTAAGACCAATTTATTTTAAGAAAGCTATTGGTGAAATTTTATGGATATATCAGGATGAAAGCAATAATCTTGATTTGCTTAGAGATAAATATGGTGTTGATTGGTGGGATTCATGGGATATTGGAGATAGAACTATTGGTTCCTGTTATGGAGCAACTGTTAGAAAACATAATTTGCTTAAACCAATATTAGATGAGATTATCAATAATCCATACGGAAGAAGACATATTATCAATTTGTGGCAAAAAGAAGATTTTAGTAGTCCTCATGGATTAAAGCCTTGCTGCTATCAAACACAGTTCTTAGTTCGTGGAGAATATATTGATATGATTATGTATCAGCGTAGCTCAGATTGGCTAACAGCAGGAAACATAAATCAGATGCAATATGTAGCCTTTATGATGATGGTTGCAAGACATTGTGGATATAAGCCAGGTGTGTTTACACATTTTATTGCTAATCAACAGATTTATGATAGGCATATTGATAACGCTAAAGAAATGCTTAAAAGAAAACCAATTGATTGTAATCCTGTGTTAGAACTAAATCCACATAAAAAAGATTTCTATTCTATTACAGTTGATGATTTTATTTTAAAAGGATATGAAGCAAATAGACCTCAGTTGAAATTTGAGTTAGGAATTTAAAGGAGGAGATACATATATGATTATTTTAGTTGGTGAAAGTGCATCAGGCAAAAGCACAATAGAAAAAATATTAGTAGATAAATACGGATATAAGAAAACAGTATCTTACACAACAAGACCACTTAGAGATGGAGAAATAAATGGTAGAGATTATCATTTTATATCTAAGGACGAATATATGGAAAAATTTAATTCAGACTTTTTTATTGAAACAGGAGCATATAGAGGATGGTTTTATGGGTCAACAAAAGAACAATACACAAAAAACACAATCTGTGTTTTAACTCCACATGGACTTAGACAAATAAAGAAAGCTCTTAAAAATCAAGAAGAATTAGACACTCACATATTTTATATAAAGGTTCCACGTAGAGACAGACTAGTCAAAATATTACAACGAGGAGATGATATAGACGAAAGTATACGCAGAAATCAATGTGATGTTGGGCAATATGACGGAATAGAAGATGAGGTGGATTACATTATAAAAAATGACAATTATGAAAAAAGCCCAGAAATTATTGCTGATGAAATTATCAATTATATAAAGGAAGGGAATTTTTAATATGAAGTTTGAGAATATGGAAGTTTGGGGGTTTGCACATGCTTTACGTGGTATGAGAAATGGCTCATCGATAAAATCAGATAGTGGTATTTGTAAAGGAGGTGATAGTGGAATCGGTTGTCAAAATTGTGCAATACGTAAAGAATGTAACCACGATTATGATGGAGAATTTAAAATTGGTAAAAAAGATATGGAATTAGCACAAACGTTATTATTTAATGGAAACAATCCAGAATTTATGAGAATGATACATGTTGCAATAGATGTTGATACAACAACATATGATACCAATTATGCAGAAATCAGAAATATGTATTTACAAAGAAAGAATCATAGATTAAAAGAAGAGTGGACTGATACATTTTGTGAATGGATTAAAAACTTACCATACACAGAAGAATTGATAATGTATGAAGGAGTGTGAAACATGGATTTTAACAAAGTTATTGAAGTAGATAACTTAACACTGTATGATTGTGCTGCTTTATTTGAGGAAGAACATATCTGTGCAGAAATAAATAATGGAAGAATCACCAAATTGATAAAAGAAGAAAGCACAAAATAGAAAGGAGTTTTATGAAGAAAAACATATTAGAATCTGCCTCGTTGATTGTATTAGGGTGCGTTACTAGTTTAAGTATGCTAAATGCTATTCAGCCTATTCAGACAATTGAAGCATTCTCAACTCAGTCAAATCTAAAAAATATTGAATATCGTATGCCTAATATTGTAACATCTGGTGCAGTTGTTACTTCTAAAAACAATATAAACATATTAGAAGATAAAGAGCATAACATAGAAGTTAACCTTGCAAAAACAATGTATGCAACGGCTAATGTTAATGTGCGGCAAAATGATAATTTGGAATCGGATATCATTACAGTTATTAAAAGAGGTGAAACCGTCAAAATATTTGAAAAACAAAATAATGGATGGTCTAAGGTTTTATATAAACATAAGATATATCCACAGCAAATATTTAAGTAAAAATAAACCTAAGGAAGAAGTAGAGGTCTTAGGAGACTATATTGAATATATTACTCCTTCAGGTCACCGTCCAAAAACATATATGGATTGGGATTGTATTACAAGTCCGTCAAGCAAACAGTATAAAATGAAACAACAATCTTACATTGGTAATTATGGAGTGATTATGTATCAAGGAAGATATAGTGTTACACTTGGAAGCGGATTTATTAAATGTGTAGGTACGAAATTTGATCTTATTCTTGCAAATGGTACGGTTATTCCTTGTATTGCTGGTGACATGAAAGCAGATATACATACAGATGATGGCAATAGAATCACCTCTCATGATGGTAGTTTGGCAGAATTTATCGTAAATACAAGTAGTTTGGTATCAAAAGCTAGAAAGATGGGAGATATTAGTTACTCTTGTCCAGCGTGGAACAGTGAGATTGCGAAAATAAGAGTATATCAATAAGGGGAATAATATGAAAGTAAAAGTTAATAAGATTGATAAAATAAAACAAGTATGTGAGGTGTGTAATCAGTTTGTTGACAATGTATATGCCATAAGCGGTAATTATCGGGTAAATGCTAAATCAATTTTAGGTATGTTATCACTAGATTTATCTCAGGAGATAGAATTGGTTATAGATAGTTATAGAGATAGCACAATAACTAACTTTATTAAAAGAGTACGTTCTGTATTATAAATAGGAAGGAAGTGGTACTTTTTGAGAATATGTGTGTTACATAATAAGAATGACAAATGTATAAGCAATAACATCATTAGTTTGATTTCTGAAAAGTACAATATGAAAGTAATATATCTCAATCCAACAAATATTAATGATTTATTAGACAAATTATCAGTACAAAACTTTGTTAGTACTATGCCAATAGATGATTATATAAAAATAAAAAAATATTTTAAAGGAATGATAACATGTTATGTAAATTGTTCTGATGATAATGAAAAAATTATCAATGATAATAATTTGTGGACTGACGATTTATTTACATTCAGAATATTAAATAATAAAATTTTATCTGATGAACAAATTGCGGATATGATATATGAAGCAAGTTATGGCAGAGAGTTATTAAGTAAGAAGAACAGGAGAAAAACAATGTTAGAAAATGAATTGTTATTTGCAAAAACTAAAATTAATGCAGTTATTCCATCGAAGAGAGATGAGGATGGATGTTATGATATTTATTGTTGTTTTGATGAGAATGAGATTAAAATTGAACCTCATGAAATTAAATTGATTGATAGTGGTATTGCAATTGCATTTGATAAAAAATGGAGATTAGCGATTCGAGAAAGGGGAAGTAATAGTAAATCTGGATTAACTACAATGAGTGGACAAGTTGACAGTGGATATAGAGGAAGTACTTTTATATCTCTATATAATACAAATAATATACCTGTGGTTATAACAAAATCTGTAGATAAATTAGAGAAGACAAAAGAATATATCAGAGTACCATATACGAAAGCTATTGCTCAATTTGCTATGGAAGAAGTTCCAGTACTAATTGAAAAAGAAGTGGATTATGAAACTTTAAAAGATATATATAGTGAGAGAGGAATAGGAGTATTAGGATCATCTGGTAAATGATGTAGAGGAGGAGTATATACGAAAAATTATATTAGTACAAGCCATGAATTGGCAAGAGAATTATTAAATAAACCAGATAGTTTTATCACTGCCACAATTGGCAAAGAAGAATACATTATTGATACTATACAAAAAGTAGCAACTCATGCAAATATTGATGACACAGTTGCACATTGGACATTAAATCTGCGTAATGGTGGAAATGGTAATTTAAAGAGGTAAAAAGATATGGATATTAGCGAAAAGTTATATATGGAACAAGTGGTCAATGAATCTGGAATAAAAGGTAGTGCTTGTTCTAAAGAAAATTGTGTAACATGTGATAATTTGGTTGGATGTTATATGGATGCTTCTCGAAAAGAAAATGACAAAGAAGAAGTTGATTATGGTGGATATGAGACTGAAATGCATTATTTGAAATGCTTGTTTCATTGGCAAAAATAATAAGAAGAAGGAGCGAATTGAAATTTGTTTAAAGAATTATTTTACATATTATGCTGTTTAGGATTAGGAGGCATGTGGGGATTCAAGATTTATGAAGGTGTAAAAAATAAAAGTAAATTTGAAATCATATATTGTTCTGCTCTAACTGGTATTTTTGTTGGTATGGCAATTTTGAAAGCAATAGAAAACTTTATTGATTGAGGAGTGAGAATATGAACCCTGTATTTTTATTTTTAGTATTTATAGGACTGATATTTTTATGGTTTTTATTGTGTTTTGCGTTTGTACCTATAGGTAGATTTTTATTCCGGTTATGGACAGATGCAAAATGTGCAATGGAAATAGATAATAAAAAAGAAAGAAAGGATGAGTAAGTTATGAAGAAAGGTTTTTTAGGTGGTATTTTTCTAGGAGTTGTATTATTTGTAGCATTTATTTTAACATTAGCATGTGCAGTGCGTGTTCCAGTGGGGTATGAAGCTATTGTGTATTCTATGAATGGTGGGGTACAAAACGAAACTTTAACACAAGGGTGGCATGTTGTTTCCCCAATGAAACAAGTAAAAGAGTTTACAATTGGAAATGAGCAATTAATTTTATCAAAAGATAATAGAAAGGGAAGCGAAAAAGATGAGAGTTTCAAGGTATCTACTTCTGACGATGCTAGTATTGCTATCAGTTTTCAAATGTCTTATAGATTTAACCCTGAAACTTTAACAGATACATATAAGAAGTTCAAGGGTATGAATGGTAATGATATTGTAAACAATCGAGTAAAAGCTGTGTTAAAATCAAAAGTTTCAGAGGTTACAACTGATTATAGTATGATGGACATTTACTCAGGTAATCGTTCTGAAATCAATAATAAGCTCACAGAGTACTTGAATAATGCATTTGCAGAAGAATATGGAATTGAGGTATTAGACGCAAGTATTATTGATGTACACCCAGATAAAAAATTAAAAACAGCTATTGATAGCAGAGTAACAGCTCTGCAAAAGAAACAACAGGCAAAGGCAGAGCAAGAAACTGTAAAAGTTGAAGCAGAAACTAAATTAATTAAAGCCCAAAATGAAGCCGCAATTAAAATTGCTAAAGCTAAAGCTGAGGCAGAAGCAAACAAACTTCTTTCCGAATCTGTGACACAGGAATTGATTGATATGAAAACTGCTGAAGCAAGATTAAAACATGGGTGGATTACCGTAAAAGGTTCAGGAACTATTGTTACAGATACTACAAAATAGATAGTTTTAAAAGTGAATATATAACAAACAAGATACCTTAAGATATCCTGTTTGTTATATTATAGCTATTAAGGAGGAATTTGCTGTTGACAGTAATTTTATATTCTACACATTGTCCTAAATGTAATGTGTTAGAGAAAAAATTAAAACAGAAAAACATATCATATAAAGAAGTAAATGATATTGGGATTATGAAAGAAAAAGGCTACTTAACTGTGCCAGTTCTTGAAGTAGATGATACAAGTATGGATTTTAAAACAGCTTTTAATTATGTAGAATCTTTATAAAACAGAATTGAGAGGATAATTAATGACAGAAAGAACAAAACAATATGAAAAATATCGTAGTGATATTGATTTTATCAATCAGTATCAGAAAGCATCCAACGCAGCTTCAGGAAGTACAAGAGATGCAAACGCAAATGTCGAAAACAAAAATGTTACTACTGAAACAGGTGAAATCCCAAAGGGAAAATTTATTGGTATCAACAGATTAAGAATGGTTGATAAATTAATTGAGTTATATGGAGAAGATATAGCTGACGAATATATTAGGCAATTAGAATCTCATGAAATTTATAGAAATGATGAAACAAATCCGCTCTTACCATATTGTGTAAGTATTACAATGTATCCATTTCTATTTGAAGGACTTAAAAGTATTGGTGGCATTTCAGATGCACCAACAAATTTACAAGCATTCAACGGTGCATTTATTAACTTGGTATTTGCCATTGCTTCTCAATTCGCAGGAGCAGTTTCAACACCAGAATATCTTACATATTTAGATTATTTTATTCGTAAAGAATATGGAGATAAATATTATTTTCGTTCGCAAGATGTAGTAGATTTATCTAATAAGCACAGAACCATTGATAAGGTTATTACAGATAGTTTTGAGCAGGTTGTGTATTCACTTAATCAGCCAGCAGCAGCTAGAAACTTTCAATCAGTATTTTGGAATATCGCATATTTTGATAGATATTATTTTGAAGGTATTTTTAATGATTTTGTATTTCCAGATGGTACAGAACCAATATGGGAAAGTGTTAGTTGGTTGCAGAAAAGATTTATGAATTGGTTTAACGAAGAAAGATTGAAAAAAGTTCTTACCTTTCCAGTTGAAACAATGAATTTACTTAATGATGGAGAAAAGTATAGTGATGAAGAATATTATGATTTCACCTGTGAAATGTATGCAAAAGGTCATTCGTTCTTTACATATACAAGTGATAGCGTGGATTCTCTTGCTTCTTGCTGTCGTTTAAGAAATGGTATTACAGATAATACATTTTCTTATACGCTTGGGGCAGGTGGAGTGTCAACCGGATCTAAAGGTGTTATTACAATTAATGTCAATAGACTTGTTCAAAATGCAGTCAAAGAGAATAAAGACATTTCAGAAACAGTAAGAGAACAAGTTCAAAAAATACACAAGTATTTGATTGCATTCAATGAAACATTAAAAGATAGTTTTAATGCCAGAATGTTTCCTGTTTTTGATGCTGGATATATCGCATTAGAAAAAGAATATCTTACTATTGGAATTAACGGATTTGTAGAAGGTGCTGAATTTTTAGGAATTGATATTTCTCCGAATGATGAATATTTTGAATATGGAGAGAAAATTTTAAGACCTATTTTTGAGGAAAATAAAAAGGATAGAACAGACGAAATTATGTTTAATACAGAGTTTATTCCTGCTGAAAATCTTGGAGTAAAAAATGCCAAGTGGGATAAAGAAGATGGATATTTCTCACCAAGAGAATGTTATAATAGCTATTTTTATAAAGTAGAAGATGATTCATGTAATATTATTGATAAGTTTATTCTGCATGGTAAACGGTTGACAAAATATTTAGATGGTGGTTCTGCTTTACACGCAAATTTGAGTGAACATCTGTCAAAAGAGCAGTATAAAAAGTTGCTTATTGATGCTGTAAAAACAGGATGTTCGTACTTTACATTCAATGTTCCTAATACAATTTGCAACATATGCGGTTATATTAGTAAGCACATGCTGAAGAAATGTAAAGTTTGTGGAAGTAGTGATATTGATTATATTACTAGAATTATTGGCTATTTAAAGAGAATTTCTAAATTCTCAGAAGCAAGACAAAAAGAAGCAGGAAAGAGACATTACGAAAAAGTATGAGAAGATTAAAATATAACGGTTACACAATAGTCATGCAAGAAGTACCAAATGAAATCTCTTTGGCAATAAATATTAGTGATTGTCCTTACAAATGTAAGGGCTGTCACAGTTCATATTTATGGGATTATGTTGGTTTATATTTAACAAATGATATAGATAATTTATTAGATAAATATAGTAGTTTAATTTCATGTGTATGCTTTATGGGTGGCGATCAAAATCAAGAGGAATTATTATATTGCTTAAAAAAAGCAAAAAAAAGAAAACTTAAAACTTGTTTATACACAGGAAATGATGATATTGATTCCATTAGCAAAGAAGTTGTCGAAAGTTTAGATTATATAAAAATTGGTAGGTATATAGAAGAACTTGGAGGATTAAGTTGTAAAACAACAAATCAGAGAATGTTTGACTTAAACAATAATAAAGAGATTTTCTTTTATAAATAACAAGAAAAGGATGGGGTTGATATGGCGATTAGATTATCTGAAGATAAAGAATTAGTACAAGAAATTAGAGAGAAATTAAAAGAGAATGACGGATACTGTCCTTGCAAAATCGAAAAAACAGAAGATACAAAGTGTATGTGCAAAGAATTTAGAGAGCAAGAGACTGGAGAATGTCATTGTGGTTTGTTTATAAAGGAAAAGTAATTATTTTATACATAGAATAGAAGGTAGAAAGTTGGTGAAAAATGAATTATTATTTATCTAAATATGTAGGTAAATATAGAGTTGTTGCTGCAATTGACAAAAATACAAATGATTTTTGTCGGGATGAATATGGGAATTTAGAAAATGACCAGGATATCTGGATTAAATGTGCAAATAACATTAAAGTTTTTTATTATGGGAAAAGCTATTTAAAGGTGTATATTCCAGCATTGGGCAAAGGAAGAAATATAATCAAAACAATTTACCAAAGATATATTAATACTAAAAATGCTAAAGTAACCCAAAATACTGTAACCAATAAAAATGGATTAAAGTATATAAAGGAAAACATAGAGATTTTAGATAATGCACTTTTTTCAAAAGATTTAGAAACCACAGAATTTATTGAAAGTTATATGGAAACAGATGAGGAAATAACTTTTCTAATCAAAGATAAGAATTTTGATAGTATAGTTGATATTATTAAACCATTAACAAATGGAGCAGGAATTTCACCATTTAGTACAAAAAATCTTCCAAAGTGTAAATGTGTACTGACAAACGACCAAATAAAAAAATATAAAGAAATAACGAGTGTAATACCTAAAGAGGG
>CAMWUK010000116.1 GCA_947177415.1 uncultured Clostridiaceae bacterium | reverse complement strand
GTATCTATACTTAGTATTTTTTCTTTATCAACTGCATTTATTTTAATGTTTTTCATATTGACTAATAATATACAAATTATACAAATCAAGAATGACAGATTAAGTTTTTTCAAATTCATAATTTTATCCTTTGTTCCTTTCTTCAATTACTTTTTTTAAATCAGCTATATATGCCTCTTGTTGTTTCTTCAAATACCCTTTTACAAATGGTTTCATAAAAAACTTTTTTGGCTTGACATCTTCTGTAAAGCTAATTTCTGTTTCACCATTTCTTTCAAAAAACCCGCCTGTCCAATGACCTTTTATGTTATCATTTTCCATATCAAATTCCCATCTTTTATGAGGCTCCACCAATGTAACCGTAAAAGTAGTAGCATAACCATCCGTTGTATATTCTATAAACTTATTTTCACTAATTACTTCTATTCTACCCAAATCACTTCTCCATGCGTAATCTGTTAATGAAGTGACAATATTCCATACTGTCTCAACACTACAATTAAATTTTACTTTCACATTTACAACTGCCATTATAGATTTCTCCTTACATACTTATTTGTACTGTTCAGAACCATGAACAGTTACGTTTAAGCCCATATTAATTCGCCTTCGGCGAAGGGGCTTAAACATTGCAAAATTTACTATGAAAGTCCTGACAAACGGCTATATTTCGTGCAAGCTTGCTTGCAAAGAAATATAGACATTTGGCTGGCTAAACTGTATGAGTATGTAGGGCGACAGCCCAAAATACGAATACAGTTGGTGATTGCGAGAGTGCGTAGCACATAGCAATCAACTTTCATTTTTCTCAGGTCACACGCAAAGTAAATGCATGTTTCTACCTGAATAATTACACTTATTTTACAAACTTTGTATCATTATTTATGTCATGCTTATTCCAATAATATTTTTGATAAGCCAAATCAATATAATTACTATACAAATTGTTGAAAAAGCAATGATACCTATTGTTAATTTTTTCCATCTCCGTTCTCTTAGAGCTAAAAACATTACATCTATCACATCTATGACAAAGAAAAATTGTAATACAATATGCAATACAGTCATAATGGTTGGGCGAAACTTTACCTTTGAAGACAAATGCAAATAAGAAATCACGTATGGTGCCTCAAATACAAGAATAAACCATCCTGTAATTAAACCAAGTATTGCCATAGTTGGTCCTAAAAATATCATAAAAGGAACTGGTATAAAACTAAAGAGAAAACACACAAGCACCATGAAGCCCCCTATAATAAAAAACGGAATCATAGTATATTTCACTAACACAGTTGCATTTAACATCATAATCCGGTTTTCCGGTTTACAAAATATTATAGAAACAATTATGTTCAATATTCCAAATACAATTGGAAGATATACCAAATTGGACAATCCCCCCACCTTCTGTCCTATTAAAATACAAAATGGCAGCAGATATAGGGATGCCACATACATTATCGGAAATAAATAAAAAGGATGAAATCCCTTTCGTTGTTCCCATTCTTCTGTTGATAATACATCATTCTCTTTAGTACTGTTTACATATTCTTTCATTTGTTACTCCTTTACATTATAGTTTTGTATAAAAATACATCTAAATCATGACAACTAAGATGCTCTTTGTACAATGACATAATTTACACTTTATGTTAATTATATCATAGCCTCCCTTTTTTATCTATTTTAAATTGAACTAAAATTTATTTTCTATGATAAAGTAAATTGATATGTCTCCTTTGGCAGCACTACCATAAATAAAGGCAATACTGATGATATATTTTCATATCCCAGTATTGCCCAAATTGTAACTGTCACCTGTTTAAATCCATAAACCATATCGGCTAAAATCTTTTTTTTCTATATTTAAATCCAACAACAGCAATTATACACATTAAAATCAAAACAGATATTGCACCTATTAGCATCATTATATACATACTGTTATTTGTATTATAAATTGTATTAGAGTTTTTTCTTATATCCGTTTTATCTTTTTCCCATACAGCATGCAATTCATAATAAGCTGGTGAATTTAAAACCGAAACAACCAGTTTTTCGTCTGGACGATATACCTTTCCTTCATTATCTGTCCAATATTGGAATGTATATCCATCTATTTTATATGAATTCTTTGGAATTGTTATACTATATTTTCCGGTTACAGAATCCCAATTCTCTTTTGGGCTTGGATCTTTTCCCTCTATATCCACATCTGCAGGTTTATTAGCATCAAAAGTAAAAAAATTCTTTCCATTCCATTCTGTTCCATCACTAATATTTAATTTATAAATATTGCTTCTTGTTTTATTTTTGGTAGAAACCGCCTGTATTTGTATATTGTCACAGTAACCGTATGGTGCATATATTTGTATAGCATCCTGTCCTAAATCTGTCATATATTCCTTTGTGTATACCTCTAAAGGGTACTTGTTCTCACTAGTGATATTCCACTGAATATTATTATCTTTGTCCGATAAAGAGGAATCTGCCGAAACATACAATGCAATTTTAGAACCCCAGTAAATTGAATGGAAGTCTTTAGAATTTTCATCAATATAGGCTACCTTTATTTCTAATTTTTCAGCTTTTGAAGCTACTATGTGAAAAGACTTGCTAAAAATGCCTATAAGAAGAAAGAACAACAAAATAGTAATGCTTTTTTTCATTGAAATAATCCTTTCTTTTTTATTATTAATTTTTGAATCTACCAAATATAACAAATCCACTATTTTCAGGATAAACACAGATATGCTGATTGGGATTCTCTTTTTTTACTTTTTTATAAGAATAGTTATATAATTCTTTTAATGTAACTTTATTATCCTTATTTGCATCTGCATTTAATTTGCATTTTTTATTTCTATCCTGATCCCATCCCCCTCCTAATGACCAATATTTAGTTGCAAGTGAAATACTACCACCCATTGAGGTTTCATCTTTTCTGCTAGAACATATTACTTTATATTTTGAAGTGGTCAATGTTGCATTATTATTAGAGGACGTTTTAATAAACTCATTTAAAATTTGTTCCGAACAATCCATAGCATCATTTTCTTTTTGAGGTATGGATTGTCCTATGACACTTCCTGCAAAACAACTTTCTATCATTACTACAACTGTACCTTTTATATTATCATCACAAAGTTTTCTTAGTTCTGCTGGTGTACAATATCCTCCATCTGTTCCTATATACATTTCTCCATATCTATTACTATGACAAACAATGTATATATATATGATATGTCATTCTGTTTAGTGTCTTTAAATGTATTTTTGAATCATTCATTTATTTCAAATCCTGTATGATTTGGATAGAACTCTACTTGTTTCATTGTCTTTCCATAAAACAGTGAATGAGTCATCATCCTTCCTATTGCCAGTAAAGTATCTATTTGAATAGCAGACTTAGTGGTATGTCCTAAAATTAATGCTCTTCTTACTCCATCTTTTTTCCATCTTGCATATAATTTAATCTTTTTTCCTGATAATGTCAAATTCTTAACTTTTGCTTTATTCTTATATTTTATTTTCCCATTTTTAGAAACAGACCATCCCACAAAAATATAACCTTTTCGATAAAAAGTACATTTTTTTAATGTCGATTTTCTATCAAAGACTATCTTTTGCAATTTCATAGTGCCCTTCCCACCATTTGCTACAAACTCTACAGTATATGCAGATTCCTTGGCATACACTTTCATATTGCTTTTTACATTTTGTTGAATAATAACAATAAACAAAAACTTACAACTATCATTCCCACTCTCATTAATTTACTTTTCAATATAATACTCCTCTCAATGTATATTTTGTTTTAACTTCATCCTACTATTTTTACACAAAATTCTTTTTTACTCTACTATATTATTTTTATTTTGTCAGTCTATGTTTTTTGTCACATACCACTATATATAATATCTATTTGTTTCTATATCAATCGAAAAATTGTATTTTTACAAATCTTTCTCATAAACAAATAATCTATCACCATAGATATTCCCATTGGTGGCTCTACACCCTTGACCATTATTCATATTATAATTCATTTTTATAATTCGCCTTCGGCAAAAAGCTAGATTCTTGGCTGTTCTATCTAAAATTTATTTTTTATAATGTGATGTTCTCTCCACCTTTTTACAACACCATTATATTTTTCGCCTTTTGATTTTACAAAAGATTCAATTCCAAATTTAAAAATTATTTTTTGGACAAGAGATTGTATTCTATACTTTCTTTTCTGGCTTATATCAACAAATATCTTATCTGCTAAGTAATTTATTTTCATTTGCACTTTTTTATTCAAATGATTACTATTAAATGGTACATTACATACGATTTTTCCACTCAATTTTCCTCCAGAATATTTCAATAATTTTGTAAGTATTTTACTAGCATCCTGGCTACCATAATTTTCTCCTGTAACAACACTAACCACATATTTATCATACAACAGTTGTTCAATGACAAAATGTCCCCTATCAATAAATTGTTTCAATATCCCAGATAGATTACTTGCATAAGTTGGTGATCCAATTATCAAACCATCTGCAAGTGAAATCTTCTTAGAAAGTCTCTCTGCATCATCTTCTATATAACAATATCCTGTTTTATAACAGGAGCAACAGCCACTACAGGGATTTATCTCTAAATCTGCAATATGGATAAATTCAATATTGACATTTTCTTTTAATTGAAGAGTTTCTTCCATTTTATGTAAGATTTTTGCAGTAACACCATTTTTTCTTGGACTGCCATTTATAATGATAATATTCATTGTACTTTCCTCTCTATTATTTAAAATTTAGTAACTATTCAGGTAAAAACACGCATTTACTGCGTGTTTTGTAAGAAAATTTAAATTTTACAGTGTTTAAGCCCCTTCGCCGAAGGCGAATTATTACGGGCTTAAACGTAACTGTTCATGGTTCTGAACAGTTACAAAATTTAATTCTTGTAAGGAAATCTTACATTCCTGTAAATTTCCAACTAAAATTTCTTTTTCTTTCTCTTCTAATTATCACCTCTAATGTCTACTGAATTTTTATCGAAAACCCTGTAACAGTTCAGCTGGAGGCTGACCTGTTACGGAACCCTGCAAGCTTCGCATGTAAATTGCCCAATTCCAATCCTGTTTTAGTCTTTTTTATGGTCTGCACAACGGAGTGTGCAGACCTATTTGAACTGTTACAAAATCCTTCTTTTAGTGAACTCTTCTACATTTTTTAATATCTCTGTCATAGATGTATTCGGCTTCCATTTCATCTTCAATGATTCTCCAATTATACATCCGGCATAGCAATGCTACAAAATTATCTTCTTTTTTATCATAAAGGTTCTCTATGGTTTTCATCTGTTTTTTAAACTCTTCAAAGGAAAGTTTTGCTCCATACAGCAAGGTATCGCCTTCATATTCTTCTATTTCAATCGTCATTTAAACACCTCTATAAACCTCAATTATTCATGACCATAACCTATTATTCACTGGTTTTCCATGTCCAAAGAAAATTATTCTTTGTCCCAGCTGTCCAATTCTTTTGGCACTTTTTAACATGGCTTTTCTGTCATGATATAACATGGAAACAGTAGGATAAAACATATTCATCAATGCATCCCCAACAATCAAATATTTTCCAGCAATGTCAATTGCAATAGATCCTTTGGTATGCCCTGGAACAGATAAAATTGAGGCAGATATTCCATAGGAATCTAATGTATCACCTTCTGATAAAAATACAGTTGGAGAAAAAGAGGGAATCCCATCTTCTTGTAAACCTTTTATGGAAGCTGCTAAAACTATTTTCCCTAAAATACTCTTTGCCTCTAATGTCTGTATAAGATTGTCGTATAATAATTCATAATCTTCTTTACACATGGCAATAGGTACTTGAAGTTTATTTGCCAATAAGCTGCATTCTGCACATGATCGAAATGTCCATGAGTAAGAATCAGTAAGCGTATATGATAGGGGTTGCATGCATTTAATATCTTATCTCTGTATTTTCCCCGACAGGTATCCACTAAAATAGCATTTTCTCCCTTTGAAATAATATAACAATTTCCATTTCCACATTTAATCCGTTCTACTTTTTCCATAAGTAATTTCTTCCCTCTTTCCTGCTTCAATTCCTTCACAAATGTTATTCATTAAATACATCATTTCTTTCCATTTGTTTTCATCCAAGCTAATATAATAATAGTTTTTTGTTCCTTCTTTCCGCATACCTACAATGCCTGCTTCTTTTAATATTTTTAAATGATGTGATACAGACGGTCTGGTCAAATGAGCCTTCTTGGCAATTTCACCAACCCGTATTCCTCCAAAATCACTGGCTAACAACACTACGAGAATTGCCTGCCTTGTTGGGTCACCAATTGCCGAAAATGCCTCACAACAATTTTGAAATCCCTCTGTTATTTTCTTTATTCGCATTGCACATTCTTTTTCCATAATAATCACCTATGTTAATCCTGTTTTAGTTTTTCTTACGGTCTTTAAAGCAAAGTGTGCAAGACCTACCTGAACGATTACTGCTTATCCTCAATTATTCACGACTTATATTGCAGATTGCTGCTCCTTTATTCTATCAGATTTATTTTCAAAAATCATCATTGGTAAAGATTTTCTTTACGAAAGAATTTCAAAAAACTTTTTTCTGCTAATATACTCTTACCCTTAATTATTCATGGCATTATTACAGTTTTATATTTTCCATCTGAAATAATAAAGAATGCATAGTATATTCCATCATGGTTCATACTATTTATGCGAGGTGAAAAAATGGATAAAAAATTACAAGAGCAGCATAGCTTGAACAAGTTCAATAGTATAACACAAAAGGCTACGCCTGAAAACCAAAATCAAACACACAATTCTAGAAAAGAAGGCATTCAACCAATTAATCAAAAAAAATAGAGCCTTAACAAACCGGCTCTTATTTTGCAAAATATGACTGTATGAACATATTCTTATATGCAATTTCATACAGTCATTTCATTTACAACATTTAAAATATACAATGATTCTCCAATTATCTTTTTACATATCTTTTATTAAAAACATCATTCTAGTAATATCATTTCGTTACTCATCTTTACAAATCCAAACTTAATTATTCATGTCTATATTGCAGACCATATTCAAACAAACTAATCTGCCTATTTAGCCAAGACTTTTGTTTTGCCTGTTTTATCACATCTTCTTCTCTTTGATGTCCAATAAGAAATGGAGAATCTATATCATGGTGTCTCATGTTTTCTATAACACTTTTTCTATCATAATTTGCATAACAGTACAAACATCCATGACCACATGTATTGTACATTCCAATATCTGCACCAAGAAGACAATTACATCCTTCTCTTGCTGATTTCATTTTAGGAACTTTCAGTTTGCCATGAATCGCCTTTTCAAGTACCTCTTTTGTCATACATCCATCTGCATCTACATGTTTCCGGAGCAAAGATGAATTCTCACAACACAAATGTATCTGTATTTGATTTTTCTCTGCAATTTGCGAAAAAGCAGCAATCAGACTCTCCTGCTCTTTCATAGTCACTGCCTTTGCTGCTGGAAAATTTCGTTTTGTCTTTTCATATAAATCAATAAAACTAACCACACATTGTTTTGTATATCCCTTAAGTTTTTCTGCTATATGGGCAAAACTGTTTATATGATAGTCCACAGAATATTTCTCTGTGATAAATATCGGATCATATCTCCAACTTATCCCATCCTGTCCTACTTGCTCCGATAATCTCCGAAAATTATCTATTACTTGCTTTTTTTCAGGCACATAAGGCTCTATCTCTTTTCCATATGGTGTAATAGTCACAAACCAAAAACTAGAAAAATCTGACAATTCTTGCAATCTGTCTAACATTGGCTCAGGATTCTTCGTACAAAATACAAGAACATCTACCACTTCTGGGTTTAATTCATATTTTGTAACCTGTGTTGGATAATAGGGATTACGAACCAGCACATAACCTTCCTTTATCCGGTTATAAAACCAATTACTAAAATAAGCTGGTATATCTGTTCTGCTTCCTGTATTTATAATCAAGTATTCCATCCACTCCTTTTACTCTTTCGTTGTATTACTCCCCATTTTCGTTTTTGTGGAAATCAAACGCTTTCTTCCCTCAACCTGCACCAAATTTTCTAATTCTTTTCTTGCATCTTTTCCAATCCATATCTGCGTTTTGTTACCGTTTTCTATCAGTTCATGTGCTACTAAAAGAGCTTTTTCATTGTAATCAAAGTCCTTTTTTCCAATTTCCCTCAATGCCCATGACACAGCTTTTTTTATATGTTCATGTTCATTATCTGAATTTTCATAAATTAATTTCAAATATGTATCTATCCTATTGTCTGATATCTTTTTATCGTGTATAACAGATGATGCCATTAAAGTAAAAGATGCTCTTTTTTCATAAATATGTGTAGAATTTATCCATTTCATAATAAAATCATTATAATCTTTTCTTTTAATTATCAAATTCTTACACAAATGGTCACATAAATCCCATGAGATAACTTCTTTCATAAGATTTTCTATATCAGCAGAGGATATCTCCTTACTATTAAATAAAAGGACAGCAAGCAGTCTTGCCTCATGATAACCAGTATTCCATAATTCAAATGCCAATTCATTAGACTTTTCTATTTTTTTAGCAAGTGCTCTTATTACAGATGTTGAAACACCTATGCTGTATTCTTCCGGTATTCCCATTTTGACAACATTTGCTTTGTACTTTTCAGATGCCTGTGCCTTTAATTCTATCATTATTTCATTACTATTCACTATCATTCTCCAATCTTTTTAATCTAAATCTAAAAACACACCAGTCTATATTATTCTTTACTAACAACGGCAGAATCACTAAAATTTGTAATTGTTCAGAACCATGAACAGTTACGTTCTAAGCCCATGAAAATTCGCCTTCGGCGAAGGGCTTAGAACAATCAAAATTTACTTTTTTTTACGAAACACGCAGTAAATGCGTGTTTCTACCTGAATAGTTACTAAAATTTCAAAAAAAGATGTTTTAACCAATGTATAAAGTTCCTCTTAATAACTTTTTTCATTCAAAAATTAAAATACTCCGAAATTAAAGCACTCAAAATATAAGCTGCAACAAGATATAAAAAATGGGAAATAAATAGATAAATTATAGAAAACTCCTTTCTCCACTTTTTCCATACGTAGTTCTCTATAAATATATGCAGTGCATAAAATCCCCAATAAATAAAAACACAAAAAATACCCCCAATAATAGGTATTTTTGAAACAATCATTTTCGACCTCCATAAAATTACAATCTATATTCTACAATTTCATCTATTGGTTTTCTTGGTCTTTGTGCCGGGGTTTCATCAGCATAACCTAATGCAATAGCCCCCACCAGTTGTTTAGTCGTATCAAGATATGTAGTTAATTCTTTGTATGCATAACAAGTATTAGCAATCCATAAACTACCCAAGCCCATGTCTGTAGCTTTCAATAACATATTTTCAATTGATGCTCCAATAGAAAGAGTGTCACAAATCTCAGTGAATCTATTATCTGTATCAATTTCAACAAAAGGACTTCTGCAGTTTGTGTTCAAAATCACGATAAGGATTGGTGCCTCTACCATAATCTTATATGTGTTCTTTGCATCGGGTATGCCCTTTTTAGAATTAGGCAATAATGCACACTCATTTTCTTCTCGAACAATTCCTTTTTGCATATGTTCAAGAAATTCTTCTTTACTTTCACCACCAAGTACAATATACTTCCATGGTTGTCTGTTTTTTGCAGATGGAGCCATTCTTCCTGCATCAATAATCTGCTCTATCATTTCTTTTGATACATTTTTATCTAAATATTTTCTAACACTTCTACGATTATATATCGAGTTATTCATCTATATCACCTCATATACAAATTTTCTTTCAATTATATCAAAATTCCCCCTTTATCAACTATATTTACATTAAATCCCCCTAACCAGAGTTATTTAATTCTACAGTAAAATAACAAATAATGTAACTGTTCAGAACCATGAACAGTTACGTTCTAAGCCCATGAAAATTCGCCTTCGGCGAAGGGCTTAGAACAATCAAAATTTACTTTTTTTACGAAACACGCAGTAAATGCGTGTTTCTACCTGAATAGTTACCAAATAATAATGTCATTTTTTTTGTTATAATGCAAAAAGTAAGAAAACTCAAAATTTACATTTTAGGCATAGGAGCAATATAATAACCTAACTTGTGAAAGTTATACCACTCGGCTATTTTTTCTTCGCTTGCCACATTTAATGCAAGCAATACTTCTTTTGCAAATTCCATAGCTGCTGTACCGTTTGCGGTAATAATGTTGTTATCACGAACTGCCTGCTTTGCAATATATTTTGTTTCCCCTGTATATGCAGAACCAGCCCACTGTTTCAAGTCATTCAAATCATTGCTTGTATGATTTACATTATTTAATACACCAACTGTACCTAAAAAAGCAGAAGCATCACAAATTCCACCCAATACTTTGCCTTTTTTGTAACACTCTTCTACTAATGCTTTTACCTGCTTGGCTTCGTCATTTCTCCAAGTCATTCCTCCAATCAAAATTAAGGCTTCATAATCAGTCGGAATAGATTTTATATCATAATCCGGCATTATTCTGAAACCACCTATTGATTGCACATAATCTTTTGTTAATGATATTGTTTTTACATCGTAATTACCTTGTCCTAACATGTTGATTGCTGATGTTATATAAGCAGCTTCCCAATCTGCATATTGATCCAAAACTACAAATAAGATTTCTTTCATATTATTTATCTCCTTTAAATTGAAAATTATGGGATAACTGTTCATGGTTCTGAACAGTCACATTATTGGAATGGTGAGAATCGAACTCACAATCGCCGGGAACTTTGTTCCCGACCGCTTTACCATTTACGCCACATTCCCTATTAAACTGAAATTCATGAATGTCCTAAAAGAATATTTTTGTATATCCTCCATACAACATATATTCCCAATGTACTTTCAAGTAAAGCACAAATAATTCCGAACCAAAAAAAAATCAAACAAAGTATCCCTGTTGCCACAAATACCAAGGCACATTTTATATATAACTTTGATATTTCATTATTATATCCCTGAATATCTTTCACTTTTTCTTTTAAACTCTTATCTCCTGCCCAAAAAGTAAGGGGTTCTCTACTATTTTTATTGTAATGCCCCATTACAAACAAAGGAAATGCACATAAAATACAACAAACCAATCCAACTATTCCTTCCATAATCACAATTCTTCCTCCCTCCGCTTAGTCCTGCCTTGCTGTCTGTTCTGCTGCCGGCTCTCGTTCTGTTCCAACCTCCGCCACTTGGGTATGAAAATCTGTTCCTGCCTGTCAAAATCTTTCCCTTTATTCGCTTCCAGTTTTTCTCTATTAATTTCCCTAAAAACAAGAAATCAATTAAAATCATCAATATGTTTCATATATTCTTTTGTTGCTTCTTTACTATTTATTAATGAAAAAGCTTCTATGCGTTCATCATTATCCAAATACTCTCTAATATTAAATGTTAACAATAACTTAGGAAACTCTTCATTTATAGACTCCCGAAAACATTTAAGTGCCAATTTACAGCTTTCTATCATTTTATCACAATATGCATCGAAAGCTTCTGTATATGTAAGAGTCTCTGAATTAGTGAATTGTTCCTTATTCTCTTCTACAAATGTACGCATGTAGGAAGAAATCCCATCAAACACTTCACATAATTGCCATTCTTCCTCACAATACTTATAATACCAATAATCCTCCGATGTAATATCAGCTTGTTCATTTAAGCACTGTCCTGTATTTGCCCAAACTCCTACAGATTCCATACTTCTTGATAAATCTAATGATATTATATAAATATCATCATTTTCTTTTGTCCATTTTCTTAATACATTTTCCATTGCAATTACAATATCTTTTTTGAATTTTTCATAATCAAACATTTATATTCCCCCTTATCAGTGGCAGAATTACCAAAATATAAGAAATTAAATTATATCCTATATGAGTTATTATACAGCAGAATAGTGAGTTTGTGTAAAAATAAAGCAAACCTAATATGATACCGCAAATAAATGCAGAAAGTGTTTGTACCATATTAAAATGAAGCAATGCAAATAGGAGTGCAGATACAAATAATGCAATTCTCTTTCCATAGTTTTTAGTTAATCCATCAAGCAAAAAACCTCTCATTAAAAATTCTTCTATAAAAGGTGCTAGAATACAAATTTGGATTAAACTAATAACAGGTGTCTTAGCCAATGTATAAAGTTCGTCTTGATAACTTTCTTCACTTAAAGGAAAAATCCCTTCAAATATAGGGTCTAAGCACTTATCTAAAAGAAAATAAAACAGCACAGCACAACTTACTGACAATAGTATTTTATGACATGAAATATTTCCAAACAAGTCTATTTTAAGATGTTTTTTCTTAATAATCAAAGCAAGAAAGGCAATGATACACAAAACAATGGAAATTAAATTCAGATACTTTTCATAAGTTGGAGCTATATCTCTCCATACATAAATATCCAAAAAAGTATAGAATAACATAAATCCAAACCAAATAAAAGTCCAAAAAACACCATTAACAATAGATATTTTATCTTTCATATTTACCACCTTTATATATTACATTTTACCTCGGTTACCAATTGTATATGTTAAATAATACGAAATATAGTTCAAAAAATTATTGTTCAATTTGTTTTCTAAAAATGGTCAAATCACTTGATGTAGCTGCAACAAAATACTTTCCACATTTACTAAATCCATAAGCTTTGATATTATAGTCATCGAAGATAATTTGACACTCATTAGGGGTGCTATGCCATGAATGAAAATTTGGCATAAAAATTATCTGCTCCTTAGGCCAAAAGGGGGCAATCTTCTCTAAAATATTTCCATCATTAGAATAATGCCGCAATCCACCGCCACCATCTCCTGTAATCCTAATTCGTTCATCTCCTAGTTCTTCCGCATAAGCAATCAAATTGTATTCATCAAAATCCTCTTCACAATATGTTTTTTTTAGTGTTTCACAATTTATAACTGATTGTCCCTGTGAAGAAATGCAAATCAGCTTTTCGGTATATATTTCAGAAAATCCTACATACATTAAACCTCCAACAGCTAATGTATCACATTTCCAACCTGAAGGCACACCTTTTGGAATTTTGTTTATTAAATCTATAAGATGTTTTCTGTTATTCTCCTCTATCTTCATTAAGTCCTGCATTGCTAGCACCTCTCAATAATTACTTGTAGCTTCCAGTTTTTCTCTATTGGATTTCTCCCAAAATTAGAATTTGTCGGTGTAATATTCGGCTACTCTGTGTATGTTCCGCCAGTATTTTCTCGATTGAGAGTTCCCTCAATTTCAATCAAAAGACATTTAACTAATGTATTGCATATTGGACGATGTTTCGTTCCT
>CAMWUK010000115.1 GCA_947177415.1 uncultured Clostridiaceae bacterium | reverse complement strand
GTGAAGAAGAACAGGAATATGAGGAAGAGACACTAGAGGGTGAAGAAGAACAGGAATATAAAGAAGATGCAGAAATTCCAACTTATGTACAACGACACAGAAATGATGACAATTCTAATGTTTCCCAAGAGATGGAGAATAAAACGGAGAATATGACAGGAGAACAAAAGACAATGAGTATTTTCCGCAGATTGTTAGGCAGACGTGAAAAAGACAAGGGGGAAGAAAAGAAAGATACTGAAATACAAGAGGTTGCAGAAAAGAAAGATTCTGAGCCAGTTCATGACATGCCGGAACAGGGAGAGGCAAGAGTAAACATTGTCAAAGTGAAATCTGTCAAAGTAAATAAGAAACAATCAAAGGAACAAATGCAGTCTGCAAATAAAGAACAGAAAAAAACAGTTAGTACAAATGTAGTAAAACGGTATATGGGAAAGAAAACACAAAGTACATTTTTAGAGCAGGATATAGTTACTGATAATGAAGAAAATTTACAAGAATCTGTAGCAAAAGTTATAGAAACTCCAATGGAAAAAGAGAAAACAGAGTCCCATGTAAATATGGAAGATGTGTGGAGTTTGTTTCCTCAATATCAACAAAATTCACAGATTTGCGAAGGAATACTTTCTCTTTTACAAAGTGTTTTTGATGGAAATGGTGCCAGAAATCTGATTGTTACCAGCAAACATTCAGATGATGCAATGGTGGTATGTGCCAATATTGCGGATGTATTGTATGGATATGAAGTGATAGAAAACAAACAGCTGGTAACTATATCCGCAGAGGAACTTAATAAAATGCATCTGGAACAGAATTATGAGCGGGTGAAAGGCAGAATCATGCAGGTAACTGGTGCAAGAAAAATAACTCCAGATACGGCACAATCTATTATGAATATGGTGAAAGAATTGGGAAATAATGTCATTGTAGTATTAAATGATGGAAAGCCATATATGGATGATTTTATGAACGAATATAAGATTATGCAGAAATATTTTCCTCATTGGATTATGTTGTAGGATAGGATTAGACTTGACATTTTGTAAAATTTTACTTATCCTATCACATAGAGAAAACTTAGTTATGATCCAGTCTTCATTATTTCATTGATGTGATGAAGACAGATGTAACAATCATGCCGCCCTTTTGGCGGCAACACCATGATAAAAGCGAAAAAGCCTGCCATATCGCTGAAAATGGGTTACTGTTCACACCTACGGTGCTAACAGTAACATAATCCAGCCTATTTATAATTCGCCTTCGGCGAAAGGCTGGATTCTTGGCTGTTCTATGTTCTTGGCACATAGCTTGACAGCAAGTGTCAAGCTTGTGAGTGAACAGTAACGAAAATGGCTCTAAATAGGCAGATAGTGTTACAATTTAGCTTTGATGAATTGTAATAAAACATACAAGTGGAATGGAGGATACTCATGATTACAAAAAAAGAACCAAATGTATTTGTGGTAGGACATACAAATCCAGATACGGATTCTATATGTTCTGCAATTGCTTATGCAAATTTAAAACAAAAAATAACAGGAAAGAAATTTACCCCAAAACGTGCCGGACAGATTAGTCCGGAGACAGATTTTGTATTGCAACGTTTTGGAATGAAAGCACCAGACTATATATCTGATGTGAGAGAACAGGTAAAAGACATGGAGATTCGTCGTGTTCCTGGTACTAGTAAAGGTATTTCCCTAAAGAAAGCATGGGATATTATGGACAAGGATAATCTTGTAACGCTTCCAATTATTGATAAAGAAGACAATTTGGAGGGGCTTTTATCTGTAGCAGATATTGCGAAATCTTACATGAACATTTATGACAGCACGATTCTTGCAAGAGCTAAGACACCATACCGTAATATTCTTGAAGTCTTGGAAGGTGAGATGATTGTAGGAGACGAAACAGGATGTCTGGAGACAGGAAAAGTATTAATTGGTGCTGCAAATCCAGAGAGAATGGAAAATTATGTAGATGGTGGAGATCTTGTGATTTTAGGTGACCGTTACGAAGCACAGCTTTGTGCTATTGAAATGCGTGCCAGATGTATTGTAGTATGTATGGGTTCAGAGGTTTCCAAGACAATTAGGCGCCTTGCAGAGAATAATAACTGTGCAATTATCAAGACAAAGTATGATACCTATACTGCATCACGTTTAATTAACCAAAGTATGCCAGTAGACTTTTTCATGCGTAAAGAAGACTTTGTGACCTTTAGTACAGAAGATTTTCTGGATGATATCCGTAATATTATGGCAGACAAGCGTCATAGAGACTTCCCAATTTTAGATCGGGATGGACATTATCTTGGCATGATTTCCAGAAGGGATTTATTAAATGTCCGTAAGAAAGAATTGATCTTAGTGGATCATAACGAAGTATCCCAAGCAGTAGATGGTTTAAATAGTGCAAACATTTTAGAGATTATTGACCATCATAAGATTGGAAACATAGAGACAATGGGACCTGTATACTTTAGAAATCAGCCAGTAGGATGTACTGCAACAATTATTACCCAGATGTATCGTGAAAATGGCATTGAGATTGAGCCTGCAATTGCAGGAATTTTGTGTTCCGCAATACTCTCTGATACATTAGTATACCGTTCACCGACTTGTACACCAGTTGACCGTCAGATAGCAGAAGAATTGGCAGCTATTGCAGGATTTGAGGTAGAAGCTTATGCAAAAGAAATGTTTGCTGCAGGAAGTAATTTATCTGGTAAGTCCCCAGAAGAAATCTTCTATCAGGATTTCAAGAAATTCTCAGCAGGAGATGTAACCTTTGGAGTAGGTCAGATTACCTCTATGGATGATGGTGAATTAGCGAAATTAAAAGAACGCATGATTCCATATATTGAGAAAACATTTGAGGAACATGGAGCAGATATGCTATTCTTTATGCTTACAGATATTATGGAAGAATCTACAGATTTGCTAATATTTGGTGAAGGTGCCCAAGAGGCAGCAAACAAAGCATTTAAGTCAGAAGAAGAGGGAAGAACGTATCTTCGTGGTATCGTATCCAGAAAGAAACAGATTATTCCTGCTTTGATGAATGTATTACAGAATGAATAGAAAAATATTTGTTATAACTGACATGCCACCTCTGGTGGCATTACATGAAACAAATACCGTTTAGTGTAAACCACTAAGCGGTATTATTCATTTATAATGTAAACATTAAGTTTCGATGAAGGAGAAGAAAGACAATATGAAAGAAGATATAGAGCGTGATATAGACGTTCTAAGTAATTTTTTCTATAACAATAAGATAGTTAAAAAAGGCATCACCTTGGGGGATGCCTTTTTTAGAAAAATAAATATAGATACTTTAATTTTAAATTTTAAACTGCAGCTTAATAGGCTGTTTTAATGCCTTTCCTCCCTTGGATTTTACCTTAGTTGTGATATGCAGAATATAAGATTCGTTCTTATTGTAAGAATCAAGAGGTTCAATTTCAATTACATTCATCGTAGCATCATAAGTGATAGAAGTCTGCATGGGAGCCATACTAAGGTTGGTTACATATAAATTCACATTGTTCACTGTGGAAGGATCTAATGGTGTATTGAACCTAATCTGCCAAGTGAACTTACCGGTCTTAAATTTTAAATTTTCGTGTACTTTGTCCTGAAAACCATCTGTAACGGATTCGATATCCAAATAACTCATATTGTAATCCCCCATTTCTTTACAAATCCCTTAATACCATTATACCCTATTTTCGAAAAAAATCAACAAATGATTAGGGATATTGTAACAGTTCAGCCATGCCATTCATATTTTGCCAGAATATATATTATGACTAAAAGTATTATAAATTGGCTGAACTGTGATCACAGATTGTCTCTAAGTGGAAAATTTGGTATACTATAAAATAAAGGATAAGAGCAAAGGGGTGAACGGTTATGAAGATTTGTTATCTGCACATTAAGAATTTTAAGTCTATCAAAGAATTAGAGATTAAGGAATTAGATAATGCACTTATACTAGTGGGAAAGAATAACACTGGTAAAACAGTAGTCATTGATGCTATTTGTTTGGCAGCAGGACAATTTGAGATAAAATCCAGACACTTTATGAACCCAGAAGAGCCTATTACCATAACCATAGAGGTAGAATTAAATGACCAGGATTTAGCAAATTTTCATCGGAAAGGATTGTTAAATCATTATAAGCAGTATGATTTATGGGAAAAAGATTTCAAAGAAAAAATTCCGTCTTATCAGGAGGGCAAATTTTCCTTTACATGCAAGGTGTCTCCAGAAGGTGTGATAAAATATGAGGATGGATATAGGGAAAATAATCCTTACATCAAAGAAATATTTCCCAAGACTTATCATATAGACCATAGCCGGAATATTCAGGAAATACAAGATGAAGTATTCCGTTTTCATGATGAAAATTCCTTGCAGGAGATACGGGAAAATGTATGCAGTTTTGACACATCCAAAAAGTGCAACCGTTGTTTTCAATGTATGGAACACATTCATCAGAAAAGCCCGGAGGAATTAAGTATATTTGAGACAGTCAGACTAATGGAGTATAAGATGATGTCTGTAAATATACATGAATTTACGGACAAATTAAACCACCATTTTCATCAAAATGGAAGTGGTTCCCAGGAAATAAAACTAGAAGTGAATTTCAGTCCGGAAAATTTATTTTCCATAGAAACCAAAGTGTATAACAAAGACAGGGGAACAATGGGAGAAATCTCTACATTAAGTGAAGGATTGCGAAGTATTTATGCTCTATCCTTACTGGAAACTTATGTGGAGGATGAGAACACCATACCATGTATTATTATGATGGAAGATCCTGAGATTTTTCTGCATCCACAACTGCAAAAAGTGGCAAGTGAGATATTATACCGTCTTTCCAAGAAGAATCAAGTTATCTTTTCCACCCATTCCCCTAATATGATATTTAACTTTTCACAAAGACAAATCAAACAGGTAATATTAGATGAGTCTTATTATACCATTATCAAAGAAGACAATGATATAGATGAAATATTAGATGATTTGGGTTATACAGCCAATGACTTGATGAATGTAAGCTTTGTTTTTATTGTGGAAGGAAAGCAGGACAGCCAGCGTCTGCCTCTTCTTCTTGAAAAATATTATTCAGAAATATATGATGAAGAGGGGAAATTACAGCGGATTTCCATTATACCTACCAATAGCTGTACCAATATAAAGACGTATGCTAACTTAAAGTATATCAATAAATTATATTTGAAAAACCAATTTCTAATGATCCGGGATAGCGATGGTAAAAATCCAAAACATTTGGTAAAGCAGCTTTGTAGTTATTATGAGCAGCGGGCAAAAGAAGAGTTGGAAGGAAATCTTCCAAGAGTTACACCTAAGAATGTATTGATTTTAAAATATTACTCTTTTGAAAATTATTTCTTAGATCCGAAGATTATGACAAAAATAGGTGTAATCCGGAATGAAGATGAATTTTATAATACTCTATATAAGAAGTTTAAGGATTACCTTTACAAAATAGGCAGTGTAAAACGAATGATAAAAGCTACTGGGATGCGGATAAATTCCAGAGAAGATATCAAAAAAAATATAGAAACAATCAAAATATATGTGCGGGGACATAATCTGTTTGACATTTTTTATGGAAGATATCATAATGATTCACAGATAGAAATATTACAAAAGTATATAGAAGTTGCACCAAGAGAAAATTTTAAAGATATTTTGGATGCCATTGATTCCTTTGTATATTTTGAGAATAGAAAAAAAGAATGAATATATAGAAAGTGATTGGAAATGGAGAATAGACATGAAGAACATAGTATTAATAGGAATGCCGGGTTCCGGCAAAAGTACAGTAGGTGTCGTTTTGGCAAAAATATTAGGAATGGGATTTATAGATTCAGATTTGGTTATTCAGGAAGAAGAACACCGTCTGTTGACAGAAATTATAAAAGAAGAAGGTGTGAATGGATTTATTGCTATTGAGAACCAAGTCAACCAGCATATTAATGTGAAGGACCGGGTGATTGCTACAGGAGGAAGTGCCATTTATGGCAGTGAAGCGATGGAACACTTCAGAGAAAATGATATTGTTGTATACTTGCAATGGAGTTATGAAGAAATTGAGTCAAGATTGGGAGATTTAAAGGAACGTGGTGTTGTGTTAAAGCCAGGACAGGATTTAAAGGCGTTATATGAAGAAAGATGTCCATTGTATGAAAAATATGCACATATCATTATTAATTGCGAAGGGTTGTCAATTACGGAACTTGCATGTGCAATTGAGAAAAGAGTTAGTGGATTTGTATAATTAGCAGGGGGCAAAGAGAAAGGTTCTGAACAGAAACAACAGAATTTTTTTCACCCCTTGCTAATTTCTGTCGTTGTGATATAATCAGAAACATGGTGTATTTGCATAGGGAGATTTTAATTAACAAAAGAAGGGTTTGATAAAACACGGAACGGTTATGTTTCGGGGAAATATAGATAGAGGTGCTTAGATGGAACAGTATATTATGAGAGGTGGTCAGCCACTGGAAGGTGAAGTAACCATTAGTGGTGCGAAAAATGCTGCATTAGGATTATTGGCAGCAGCAATTATGACAGATGATGATGTGATTTTGGAAAACTTGCCTGATGTAAGAGATATCAGGGTTTTATTACAAGCGATGCAGGAGATTGGTGTACAAGTAGAGTATATCAATAAGAATACCGTGAAGATTAATGGAAGTCATATTGATTCCATGAGTATAGATTACGAATTTATTCGTAAGATTCGTGCCTCTTATTATTTACTGGGTGCATTACTTGGCAAATATAAAGAGTCTCATGTAGCATTACCGGGAGGCTGTAACATTGGAAGCCGTCCAATTGACCAGCACATAAAGGGATTCAAGGCATTAGGTGCAACCGTTGAGATTGAACAGGGAATGATTGCAACAACAGCAGAGAGATTAGTTGGAACTCATATTTATATGGATGTGGTATCTGTTGGGGCAACCATTAATGTAATGATGGCAGCAACTATGGCAGAGGGTAACAGCATTATTGAAAATGCTGCCAAAGAACCTCACATAGTAGATGTGGCAAACTTCTTGAACAGTATGGGTGCCAACATTAAAGGTGCAGGTACAGATGTAATTCGTATTAAAGGTGTAGAAAAGCTGCATGGAACCGAATATTCTGTTATTCCGGATCAGATAGAGGCGGGAACATTTATGTGTATGGCGGCAGCTACAAAAGGTGATGTGGTAATAAAGAATGTAATACCAAAGCATTTAGAGGCGATTAGTGCAAAGCTTACAGAAATTGGTGCAGTGGTAGAAGAGTATGATGACGCAGTAAGAGTAATTGGAACAAAGCGTTTAGGATCTACTCATGTAAAAACATTACCATATCCTGGATTTCCTACAGATATGCAGCCACAGATTGCAACTTTGCTTGCTATGTCAGAAGGAACCAGTATTGTAACAGAGAGTATTTTTGAAAACCGCTTTAAATATGTGGATGAATTGGCACGTATGGGAGCAAAAATCGTAGTAGAAGGAAATACAGCCATCATTGATGGTGTAGAAGGATTAAGTGGAGTTGCAGTCAGTGCACCAGATTTGCGGGCAGGTGCTGCCTTGGTTATGGCAGGACTGGCAGCAGAAGGGGTTACCCAAGTAGACCAGATTGAATATATCCAGCGTGGGTATGAAGACTTTGAAGAGAAACTTCGTGGCATTGGAGCTGATATACAGAAGATTCCGGTAGATGATGAACGTGCTGTCCGAAGATTTCAGCTTAAAGTAGTCTAGGAGGAAATAACATTGAAGAAAAAATTGGGTATGCTGTTGCTTAGTATCATACTTGTTGTTGGATTGGTATCATGTAGCAGCAAAGATATTGCAGAAGGAACATGGGAACTGACAAAAGGATATTCTGGAGAAGTTGAAGTGACAGCTGACCAACTTCAAGAACAAGGCATAGGTGGAACAACATTTACATTTAAAAATGGAACAGTAACCATCAAAATGACTGCATCCAGTGAAGAAAGTGAAGGAACTTACACAGTAGAGGGCAATAATATAACCATATCTTCTGCAAATGAAGAGGGAACTATAAAAGGAACAATTGCAGATAAAGAACTTACCATAACAGATGAGAATACTTCCTTAAAACTTGTTTTTAAACGTAAATAAACGGGCATACTGCCTTTGGCGGCACCACCATGAGAGGAAAATTGGCACCCAAGCGATAGTTTGGGTGCTTTTTCTTTGGACAGATCTATAGTCTTTCTCTATCTTCGTTACTGTTCACACCTATAGTGCAAACAGTAACCTATTTTTCATGTTTGTCCTGACTTGTAATGTTTCAAAACTTGCAATAATGAATCTGATATGCTATACTAAATCAGTACTGGCAATTCTGCCTGTACATCTGTTATTCGTTCGTAGATTCTTACGAAGAAATTCAAGAAACAAATGGAAGTTTACAAGAAGGTTTGATATAATAAACATAAGTGTAAAGAGTTTCATTTATGTCTTTTTCTTGTAAACAGGTATAAGGAAAGGAATTACAAATGACACAAACAACGGAGAAAAAATGGGTTGATTTTGAGGAACTGACCCTATGTAACAACTTTATGTTTGGAGAGGTTGTTGCAGACGAAAAAGCAGGAAAGGACATACTGGAGATTATTCTTGGGAAAGAAATCGAAAGAATTGTGGTCTATGAAAAGGAAAAAACACTAGATAATGTACCTGGGCAGAGAGGAGTACGGTTTGATGTCTATTTGAAAGACCAGACGGATACCATTTACAATCTGGAAATGCAGGTGGCTTACAAAACGGATATGCCAAAGAGAAGCCGTTATTACCAAGGAATTCTGGATACAAAACTTTTACCATCGGGATGTAAGAATTATAATATACTAAATCGGAGTATTATAATCTTTATATGTAAGTTTGACCCATTTGGAGAAGAGAGGTGTGTATATACCTTTGAGCCACGTTGTGTGGAGAATTTGGAATTAACCCTAAAAGATGGGACAACAAGGATATTTCTAAATACCAAAGGGAAAAACAGGAGGGAACTTCCCAAAGCGTTGGCAGAATTACTGGATTATCTGGAGAACCCCAGTACAACTGTCTTAGAGGATTGGCGTGTGAAAGAACTGGATAACCGGTTAAAGAAAGTGAAACAAGACAAGAAAGCGAGGGATCAGTATATGACATTGCAAAACTTGATTGAAGAAGAACGTGATGAAGCACATGCAGCCGGAGTTGTTGAGGGATATGCAGCGGGAGAAACAAAAAGGAACATTGCTATTATCCGAAAGATGTTTGATAAAGGATATGATGTTGTCCTGATAGCAGATATGTTAGAACAGGGGACTTGGTATGTAGAAAATATCTACAGCTTACTTCAAGAATATCCAGAATATACAGATTTGGAAATAGCAGAAATGGTATTAAAAAACAGATATACAGACACAACAGATAGAGAGAAAAGCTGAGATAAATAGTTGGTGGTTGGAATATTTTTAAAATAAAAGAAAAAAGCCCTGTAGAACAGGGTTTTTTTCTTTGTACAAATTCATTAAGAATAATGTAGACAGCATTCAAGAAAGAATCGAACAACATGTTCGGGAGAGTAAAAGGTAAAACACTCCCCAATATGCACTAAAGATACACGAAAACAAAAAAAGGAAAGAGGCAAATACACCAATTATAAAGAAATATATAAGCAAATATAAAAAATACCTAAAAAATGGAAAAAAAAAGAGGGTAAATAAATTAAAAGTAACAAAATTTGCAAAAAATCAAAAAAAAGTCCCTAAAAAGTGAGGTTTTTAGGGAAAAAGGACAAGTAAATTTATGGCAGTAAGAAAATTTGGAACCCCTCTGATACCAAGGGGTTAGGGCGTGCCATGACACAGTAATAACACACAAAAAGGGGCAAAAAACATCACATAAATGAAAAAATGGGAAAAGATATTGAAATTTGTGAAAAAAGATGTTAGAATGATGACAAGTAAGAGGTGAATGGTTTTCCTTCGGCTTCATAGATTTGGAGGGATTGGAGTTCTTTGGGTTTACCCTCTTCCCCTTACCTTGCGTCTTATATCTCCTTTTTCGGAGATGTTGACTTCTTTTCGGCTACTTGGGTGGCTCGCTTCCTTTTTGCCTCTCCCACTTCTTTTTCCCTCGTGGGCTGGCTCTTCAGGATGCGTTCTCCTCGCAGCCTCGTTGCTGAAAATGGTTTTAGAAAAATATGCTTTGACCTCCCGGTTTTGCCGGCTGGTCCCGTTACTTTTAACCCGGTCACCTGGGGAGGCTGACCATTTTACTTATTTTTTATTTTATGGAGGTTTTTATTTTATGTACAACAATTTTCTTTCTAAAAAATCGAAAAAAGCTATCTCCGCTCTTTTAGCTTCTGCTTTAGTTATTACTGCAGCTCCTATCAGTGCGGATGCCGCTACCAGCAAAGTCGTTGGTGTTGGCAAATCTACTACTGTTTCTGTTTCTGCTTCTGCTAAGGTTACCGGCCTTTCCAAAGCTGAAAAGAAAGTAGTTAAAGTTACTAAAAAAGGTAAGAAATTTACTATTAAAGGTTTGAAAGCTGGTAAAGCTTCTTTCAAAATTGGTAAAAAAGCTTTCACTGTTAAAGTTGGAGCTACTTCCATCAAGAAGAAGACTTTCGCTACTTCTTTAACTGTTGGTACCAACAAGGCTGTTAAGGTTACTGCTACTAACGGTAAAGCTGATACTCTTAACTGGAAGTCTTCCAACACCAAGGTTGTTACTGTTAAGGCTAAGACTTCCAAAGCTAATGCAAGCAAAGTTGCTTCTAATACTTTGCAGCCTAAGAAGGCTGGTTCTGCTACCATTACCATCTCTTCCAAGAACACCGGTAAGAGTCTTAAGGTTAAGGTTACTGTAAAGGCTAAGGTCACTCCTACTAAGGTTCCTGCTTCACAGGCACCTGCTTCCACAGTACCTGCTTCCACAGCACCTGCTTCACAGGTTCCTCAGACTTCTGACAACCCTTCAGGTCCTGCTGTTTCCGGTAACCCAGCTTCACAGGCACCTCAGACTTCTGATAACCCTTCAGGTCCTGCTGTTTCCGGTAACCCAGCTTCACAGGCACCTGCTTCCACAGCACCTGCTTCTCAGGCTCCTCAGCCTACCGAAAGTACTGTTCCTACACAGGCTCCAGCTACTGTATCAGCAGAAGCTGTTAGTGCATCAGCAGTAAATGTAAAAACTATTGCTGTTAAATTTAATAGAAACTTGACAAAAGACGAGCAAAATGCCCTTGTAGTGGATGTTACAAAAGAGAATGCAACACAGTCTGTAAAGTCAGCATTTAAGACAGACGATACTCTTTATATTACAAGAGATACTGATTTGGCATTTACATCAGGAACTTACAAAGTAGTATTGTCAGGAACAGTGGCATATACACAAAACGTTGAAGTTCAAGCACAGAAAGCAACAAGTTTAACTGTGACTTCTGTTGTATTGGAAGACGGAAAAGATAAAGCGGCAGTTAAAGTTTCCCTAAAAGACCAATATGGCGAGGAAATGGACTTTACAGAGGCTGATTTCACAACAAAGAATTATGTAAATCAGACACAGTCAGGTACAAGAGCTAATTTGGCTTTTGATAATGCAAATAAAACTTTCTATATTGATACACTATCAAGTGCAGATGCATACAAGATTAATGATATAGTAAATGTAGTTTTACTACATAAATCTGGTTTAAGTGCAACTGCAACTTTAAAAGTAGTAGAAGCAACTTATGTAAATGAAATCAAGTTAGGAGATTTTGTGCTTCCATTAGGAACCACAAGATTGACAGAAGATGTACAGGGTGTGCTTATTCCTTACACCGCTACCAACAATTATGGAGAAGTAGTTGATTTAACAGCAGGAGATTATTCTATTGTATCCACAGAAGCTTCTGTATTGGATGGCAATGCAATTTCTTTAGACAAAGACAGCAACAACAAAACTTACTTTAAAATTGCTGCTTTTGCAGGGGCTGGAAAGACCACTCTTATTGTAATGAACAACAAAAATGGTCAGACAGCAAAGATTGATCTGGATGTACAGGAAAAGGCAGGAAAACCATATGCAATCCAGTTAGAGAAAAGTTCAGTGGAAGTTGCAAAAGGAAGTACAGCTTATGTTGCTTTAACTGTAACTGATAAATACGGAGACAAAGTAGCAGCAAAGGATTTGGTAGGAGCTAATGCATTGGTACTTGCTTCTTCTAATACATCAGCACTTGACAATGCTAAACTTGGCATTGTAAAAGAAGAAGCAGATGCAAATTATGGAAAATTAAGTATTGATGCATCTGACGCTACTGCAAATTCTACAGTTGTAGTTACTATTACACTGCCAAATGGAACTAATACAACACTTCAGGTGAAAATCGGAAATCCTGCTGTTCCTACAACTCTTCAGGCAACAGCTAAAGAAACTGTATTAGTTGCAGGTGCAACTGCAACAATCACAGCTACTGTAAATGACCAATATTCAGGTGAGGTTGCAGATTTAGGTGAATATAGTGTAGCGGCAAATGTTCTGGACAACAACGGAGTAATTACAGTAGCAACAACAGGTGCAGTAAAAGAATTTGCAGTAACTGGACAAAAAGCAGGAACTGCAAGAGTAAAAGTGGATCTTAAAGATAAGGATGGTAAGATCGTTGATACAAAGACTGTAAACTTCACTGTAGAAGCAAATACAACAGCAAACTTGACATATGGTACAAAGGAGATTTCAACTCTTTATAAAAATACTAGCTCTGCAGATATAAATAGTGCAGTTACTGCAGGTTATGCAAAAGAAGTTGTTATTACTGGTAAAAAGGCAGATGGTACCACAATTACATTACCTGCAAATAAGATTTTAAGTATAACTTCTGATAATGATGTTGTCTTTGCAGGTCAAAAAGATGGAAAATGGTATGTAGCCGGAAAAGATACTGTTGAAGGAATTAAAGCAGATGTAACAGCAAAACTTACCATTGTAGTAGGTACAGATGACGGAAGTACAACTATTAACCAGAATGTAACTGTTTCAAAAGATGCAGCAAAAATAGCAGCTATCAAGCTTTATGATAAAGCAAATAATGCAGATGATAAGAAAGAACTTACTTCTGTTAACGTAGATAACTATGGAGATGTAATTACATTTAATACAACAGGTAAGTCATATTTATATGCAGAAGACCAGTTTGGAGTTGCAACAGAGTTAAACTCAGCAGATGCAGTAAGTTTATCCAGCTATAATAATATAGATGGCGCAGGTGCTGCTCAGGCAACATATACTGCTAATACTTTAACAATGACAAATAAAGTTGGTACAGCAAAAGCAGGTGCATCTTACAAAGTAACTTTGGTAAAAGCAGGTGCAACAATCACATTTACAGTAAATGTAAAAAATGCAGATGTAACAACACCAGCAAGTGGAACACCAGCAACAAGTGGAACACCAGCAACAAGTGAAACACCAGCAACAAGTG
>CAMWUK010000114.1 GCA_947177415.1 uncultured Clostridiaceae bacterium | reverse complement strand
TCGGTCTCGTGGCCTCGGATACGTGTATAAGACAAATATTGGAAGATATTCTTTGTGTTTATGGTCTAAAGGAGTTTATAGTAAGTGAACAGTTGCCTCTATGGAAAGGGCAGATTGCTATAAAAGGTGAAAAATGGCATAAGGAAGAAGAATCCTATTTTCATCGTGCACCAAGGCAATTACCAATATGTAATAGAGAGCCGATTTTTCTTTCACTTCCAGAAACAAGTTCTGGTGAGGATACAGAACAATGTGTATCCAAAAGAAAAAGATTTTATGTGTTGGATTCTTTGTGGAAAGGCACAAAGAGAAAAGAACTGCAACAAATAGAACAGGAAAGAAAGTATCAAAGAGAATTTAGTAAAATCCAAGAGCGGTATCAGGAGCATGTTAAAATTTTATCAGAAGGGTATCCTTCGGCAGAAGAGTGTTGTAACTATGGAAAACAAAGTGCAACATTATGGAACCGAAATATAGAACAAGAGGATTTTGGGTTCTTACGTTTAGGACTTGGAGAAAGACCTTTTTCTGTGGAAATCAATGGACAAGGGGACAAAAGCTGGCTCGGAAGGCTGAATAAAGAAAAAGAGGTTTTTGCAAAGCTTTCGAAGGTTCCGATAGGAATATCCCTAAAAGATTACCATTTATGGGGAATTGTAGGGGGAAAGGAAAAAGAAGGAGCATATCCAGTTGTTTATGCTATGCTGGCACAAATTTTGGCATCCTATTGCTATACAGATGTAAAAATTGGGATTGTATATAAAGAATGTGGAAGGGCAAGCCAGCAACGTTGGGAATTTGCAAAATGGTTTCCTCATATTTGGAGCGGTGATGGAAAACAACGCTATTTGGCAGGAAACAAAGAGGAAGCAGCCGAATTGCTTTATGCATGGAACCAGATAATAAAGAAAAAAGAAAACTTGCCAAAACTAATATTATTTCTGGAATCTGCAGATTTATTGGAAGAAGAATACCAGAGAAAATATTTAGATTTGACACAAAGTGGAATAACTACCTTTCTTCTTGTGGATAATTTTCGAAATTTACCGAATGCATGTGGACATATCATAGAGAATTCAGAAGTGTTTCAAGGCATATATCATACAGATCAGGGACAGGCAGCAAGACAAAAAATAAATTTTGATAAAGTTTCTCTTCATTCGCTTACCAGTTTTTCAAAAAGACTTGCCACAATACAGGTAAGTGGTAACCGGCAGGAAGGGGAATTACCGGAACATCTGGGGTTTTTAGAGATGTATCAGGCATTTTGTGTGGATGATTTAAAAATTCCAGAACGTTGGAGACGGAATACCACCAGCCAGAGTATGGCAGTTGGTATTGGAAAATTGACAGATGGAAGTTTGTGTTATTTGGATGTCCATGAAAAAAAAGGGGGACCTCATGGTCTTCTGGCAGGTACAACAGGTTCTGGAAAAAGTGAGGTTCTTCTTACCTATCTATTGTCATTGGCAGTTAATTATAGTCCCAGTGAGGTAGCTTTTGTGCTTATAGATTTCAAGGGAGGAGGAATGGCGAATCTGTTAAAAGGGTTGCCTCATGTGGCAGGAACTATTACAAATCTGTCTGGCAGCCAGATCCGAAGAGCAATGCTCGCTATTAAAAGTGAGAATAAAAGAAGGCAGAAATTATTTGCCCAGTATCAGATTAATCATATTAGCGAATATACTTATTTGCAACAGCATGGTCAGGCAGCAGAAGCAGTACCACATTTATTTTTGGTAGTGGACGAATTTGCAGAATTGAAAAGCCAGGTGCCGGAATTTCTACAGGAATTGATACATGTAGCACAGGTGGGAAGAAGTCTGGGAATGCATTTGATTTTATCTACCCAGAAACCAAGTGGAACGGTGGACGAGAATATATGGAGCAACAGCAGGTTCCGTCTCTGCCTTCGTGTACAGACCAAAGAGGATAGCATGGAAGTATTAAGAAAGCCAGATGCCTCTTATTTGACAGGTTATGGACAGGGATATTTGCAGGTAGGAGGCGAAGAATCTCTTGTGAAATTTCAGGCAGCATATACAGGAGATTGTTATCAACCAGAAAAAGAACGAGATGCAGCAGTTTTATTAACAAAAAATGGTTCCAAAGAATTGCTTGGTCAGATTAGAGAAAAACAACAAGAAAGTAAACAAACAGAACTTGGGGCAATTATGGAATATTTGTCCAGTACAGAATTACAAAAAGAGTTTGGAAAGGTGAAAAGTTTGTGGCTGCCACCACTTCCTTATATGGTTTTTCAGGAAGATATTCTAAAAAAAGAAAAAAATGTTTGCAAAACGGTTTCCCTTGATGTTTCGGTTGGTCTTTGTGATGATCCGGATGAACAAAATCAATTTTCTTATCAAATAGATTTTTTGGAAACAGGGAATTATGCGGTTCTTGGAAGTTCGCAATCCGGAAAAACTACTTTAGTAGAAACTGTACTTCTGGGGCTTATGAAGAAGTACAGTCCAAAAGAAGTACATTTCTATCTTTTGGATTTTAATAGTAAGCGTCTTGCTAATTTTGAATCTGCAAAACAAACAGGTGGTGTGGTAACAACAGAAGAAGGAGAAAAACTGGAACGTTTTTTTAATATGCTGGATAGAATTATGCTAGAACGCAGAGAACTGTTAAAAGAAGGAAATTATCTGGCTTACCGGCAGGGAGGAAGAGAACTTCCAGCAATTCTCATAATATTGGATGATATTGAAAATTTTAGAGATCAGACAAAAGATATCTATTTGGACAGACTATATCATTTTATGCGGGATAGTAACAGTCTTGGTATTTATTTTCTCTTTACCGCAGGAGGTTTTGGAATTCGTGGAATTCCCGGATATTTCAGGGAGGGCATCAAAGATTGTATTGCATTGTCATTTCCCGATAAGGTGCAGTATGAAGATGCTCTTAGAAAAACAGGAGTTCATCTGTTGCCAGAGCTAAAAAAGGGGAGAGGCTTAGTAGTAGTGAAAGGAAAAATATTGGAATTACAGGTGGCACTTCCCCTAAAGGAACAGGAGGATTATAGACGAAGCCAAAAACTTAGGGAAATTGCAGATAGTTTATGGAAAGAGCATACAGAAAATCTTCCAAGAAAAATACCAAATCTTCCAGAAAAACTTAGTCTTTGTGAACTGGATAAGAATCCAATGTTTCAAAAACTTTTAGAGGAAAAAAATAAGATTCTCATTGGATATGATAAAGTAGAGGCAGCCCCTTATTTTGTTTCCATAGAAGAACTGGATGGATATATTATTTCTGGAAAACGAAAGACTGGAAAGAAAAATCTACTCATTTTGCTATCTATTTTAGGAAAAAGAAAAGGAATAGAAAGTATATTTTTTGGAAAGAAACATTCTGTTCTCTCCCAGTGGCAGGAGTGGGAAGATAATTTTATGGAAGATGAGAAGGAATGGCTAACTTGTTTTAACCAGATAGAAAAAGACAGAAAAAAAGAGAGATTTTTATTGGTAGAAGATAGCAGAGATTTTTTTGAGCGGATGAAATTACAGGGAAGAGAAGAAATGAAACGGTTGTCTGTTCTTATATTAGAAGGGCATAAAAAAGGCTTACATTGGATTTTTGCCATGAATCCAGAAGACTATCTTGTATTAGTGCAATTTAATATTTTTTCTACAATTGTAGAAAAAGAGAGGGGAATACATCTTGGTGGACTATTAAATGAACAAAAGATTTTTCATTTTGCAAATTTCTCTTATCGGGAGGAATGTGCCATCCAGCCTTCAGGAACAGGTATAGCAGCAGACAGGGAATGCCCACAAAATGGAAAAACTGTCTTATGTATACAAGCAAACAAGTAGAAAAATAATGGTAGAAAAAGAACAAAGGAGGAAAAGAATGAATATTTTGGCGATATGCAATGAAAAAGAGGCAGAAAATATTCAGCTAAGAAGTATATCCAAGGAAAAGATAGCATTATCCAGTGAAGAAAAGTGGGATATTTGGGAATACCAAAATGCCGAAGCATTTCAAGAATTTGTGGAGGAAGAACCCTATCTGGAAGTGGCTTATGTGGATGCGATTATGGAATCTGGATTACATGCAGCAAAAGAGGTGAGAAGAAATTGCAGAGATGCCAGTTTGGTTATTATTGCAGATGAACAGACTTCTCCTATGAAATATTTAAAACCAGATATCCAGCCACAAGCACTTTTACTAAGACCTTTGAAAGTCAAAGAAACAAGCGAAGTATTAGGAGATCTGTATCATCATTTGCAGAGTGAAAAGGAAGAAAATACAGATGTGTTTATTTTGGAAGAAAGAAATCAGGAAAAGCGTATTCCCTTCCAGAAAATCGCTTATTTTGAAGCAAGAAACAAAAAGATTTATGCTATTGTGGAAAATCAGGAATATGGTTTTTATGACACTATGGTAAATCTGGAAGGAAGACTCCCAGATTATTTTGTCCGTTGTCACAGAAGCTATTTGGTGAATAGTAAAAAGATAAAAGGGGTGTATGTCAAAAAGGGAGAGGTAGAGTTAGAACATAACATGGTTCTTCCTCTTTCCCGCACCTATCGAAAGGTAGTGAAGGAGCAGATAGGATGACAAAAGAACAAATCATAGACAAAAAATGGGTAATTTCCCAAAGCCAGTGGCAGTTGCTGTTATCCCAATTTGGAGAAGAAATAAAATATGGAATATATTTTCAGCATGAATTGCAAGGAAAACGTCAGGTGATAGAGAATCTTTATGAAATGGTAAAAGGAGGAATTCTTCTGCCTGGAAGAGGGAAATTGGTGATTGCCAGTGAGTACCGGAGATTGTTAGAAATTTCTGCCAGAGCAAAAAAAGGGTGTTATGTGGAGAATAAGGAGGAAGGTGGGAAGCTCTTTATCTATTTGGAAGAGGAAAGTGTTCTTTGTGAACCTTCACCTGCCCGAAAAAATTGTTTTCTATTTTCCATAAAGAAGAGAGAAGAGATTCTTGATTATCTATTAGAAAATAATTATTTTCCGAGGTATCAAATGGAAAGTAATAAGGATTTTTTACAAAGAGAGAGTAGTGAAGTATGGGATTGTGATAAGGTCAAAAAGAGTATAACTTTTTTTGACATAACAAAAGAGGAAAAACTTGCACAGATTTTGATAACCAATGAAAAAGGGGAAGAGTATCTGATATGGGAAGAAAGAGATAATAGAGGAAAAAAATTACTTAGTGAAAAATGTTTAAAAAAGGTATGGAAGGAGCTAATAGACAATGTTGTTTGTAGAAGTGCAGGTACCCATATTTGACCAAGTGTATGATTTTAAAGTAGAACAAAATGAGAGAGTGTACAAAGTCCTATTGGATATCATAAGAAAAATCTGCCAGAAGGAGGGCTTTTATATAGAGGAGAAACAAGAGAAATTTTTTCTTTGGGATATGGAACAAAAGAGAATTCTTCCCAAAGACTGGACAATGGAAGAATGTGGCATAAAAACCGGTACAAAATTGTTACTCGTATAGTAACTGTTCATGGTTTTGAACAGTTACTTCATATAAGGAGAATAAATGGAATATAAAATTACCCCCAAAGCATTATGGGAATGCTTGCAGATTATGGAAATACAATATCAGAAAATGAAAGATTGTTATGAGGAATTGGAAAAAGTTCTTTCTATGTCAGTGGAAGATAATAGGTTCCGGCAAGATTTGAAGGATATGGAAGAGCAGATACTGGAATTATGGAAACTAAGAAGAATATTAGAAAGGGTATTAATCAATAGCAAGAAGCAGGAACAAAAGATTTTAGAACGGTTAGAAGGAAAACAAATACAAAGAAATCCCGTATCGTTTGGCAAGGCAACACTGAGACATTTATCAGGAATTATGGAGGAACTGCAGATATGGATACAATAAAAATGAATACCAGATTTTTGGAGTGGGATATAATTGCCCTGGCAAAAGCAGCAGGAGAATTAAAGACTACAATTCGGGAATGTCAGATAGAATTAGACAAACAGGAAAAGAAGAAAAAGACAAAAGAGCAATTGGAGGAATTACTTTTTATGTGGGAAGAACTTTGGCAGTATATACAAAATCTGGAAGTTATCCAGAGGATGTATGAAGAAACAGAGGAAGAACTGGTTTCAATAGTTACTTCACTCTCATAAACAACAACAAAAGAGAAAGTTTGAAAAACAGGAGAAAGAGAAATATGGATATGGAATTAAAAAGATTAGAAAAAATTCTAGAAAAAATACCTCAAATAGCGAAAGAAAGTTATAAATACTGGGTGGGAGAGGCAGGAGACTATCATAGATCATATTTGTTACAATGGTATAGGGACAGTATGGAATTAGTTACAGAAATTTGGAAGGAAACAGAAGATGTTAGATAGAAAAGAAAAAATTATAGAGCAGATTGCAATGGAATGGCAAAAAATTGCAAGAAATGGATTGGAAGAGAGCAGGGAACTACTTATATCAGGATTTGTGGGACAGGCTGGGGAAATATACCAGAAACGGCTGTTATATGTTCTTAATAGTATGGAGAAAACAGCAAATCATTTGTGGGAAGGAACAAAGTTATGAAAAGACAAAAGCTGGGAATTTCGTTTTTCTGTTTTGTATTAATTATAATAATGGGTACAAATGCAACATTTATAAAAGCTGTGAAAAGGCAGGCGGAAAGGATAGAAGTGACATATTTGCTGGGAGAATGGGTGGATTGCAATCAGCCTATCAATAAAAATTTTATTTCTATTCAAGTATATTATAAAGATGGAACTATCATTCAGAAACAGGGAGTTGGGACTATTTATCCTTATACATTAACACCAGGATGTTTATCCAGAATTCAAGTAGAATATGAAGGAATGATAGGGGAATTTTTTGTATGGGGAAAAGAAGAGAATAATAGTGATTTAACAGAAATACCTCAGAAAAATCCCCAAACTACTGCAATACCAGAAAACAATAATACAACAGGGACATCTATCAAAACATCCATAGTTCCTACACCCATTGTGTTAAAAAGTTACTATGAATTAGTATCCTGTCAGAAAAAGATTGTTCTTACCAAGAAAGCAGTGAATACATACAAAGTATATGAAAACCGGAATCTTGTCTTTACTCTTGGAACCAATAATATTAAGAAAATAGAATATCAATTTGTGAAAAAAGGCAAGAAGAAAAGCAGAAAATGGAAGACAATGAAAAATAATCAGGTGGTACTAAAAAAACAAGGATGTTATGTAATGTATCTTCGTTTTACCACCATGGCTGGAAAGAAAATAATAAAGCACACGAATGGTTTTGTTCTGGATAAGAGTAAGCCTGTAATTCAGGGAGTGAAAAATAAAAAAAGTTATCATAAAAAGGTTACCATTTCATACGAGGATTCATTAAGTGGCATAAAAAAAGCAACTATCAATGGACAAAAACTAAAAAAGAATACAACCATAAGAAAGAATGGAACTTATCATGTGGAAGTAACCGATAAAGCTAAAAATAAGAATAGTCTGAAGTTTACAGTAAATATTCCAACACCTACTCCAAAACCAACGATACCTCCAACTGTGGCACCATTGCCAGATCCTGTACAAACTCCTTATATACCAGTAACCGGAGTGACAGCAGTATCTAGTCTTTCTGTAGAAAAAGGAAAGACAAAACGTATTTCCTATCAGGTATCCCCTTCCAATGCCACTAATCCAAAAGTAACATTTACTTCTACAAATAGGAATATTGTAACTGTCAGTACAGATGGAATCATTAAAGCCAAGGCAGCAGGTGTAGCAAATGTGGTAATTCGTTCCCAAAGCAATAGTACCCAGTATGCTACTTGTGTTGTTTATGTAAATTAACCAGTTTTCTCCGTTTTCGTTATAATGTAGGAAAAATCAAAAAAAATTTGTGCAAAACACAATCTTGTAAAAAAATTGTAATAATTGTATAATAAAATATAATGTAATAAATAAATCTTATGGAAGTGTGACAAGGAAAAAAGAAAGGAGAATATGTTTATATGAAAAAACATCTAAAAAAAATTGGATTTGGGATGTTAGCAGCAGCAGTGTGTGTTACTACGGTTGCTGTTGGAGTGTCACAATATGGGAAGTTCCATAAAACCACAATAGTAGAAGAGCATGTAAATGCTTCCAGTAATATTGAGATGCATTTTAAGTGGTCAGGAGATTCTACCCCCCATTTGTATTATTCTAATGTAAACAACTCAGGGAAATCAGATATAAGTTATCCGGGAGTGCCAATGAAAGCTGAGGGAAATGGTTGGTACAGTTATACGATTGCAGATGCAGATAGTGCAGATTTAGTGATTAGTGTTCCTGATAAGGGATATGAGACTAATACATTTGAAAGAACCAGTGGTTCATACTGGTATGATGATGGACGGGGATGGTTTACTAAGAATCCGGATGCAGCCATTATGGCAGAAAATAAGACCACAGATACTGCCAAAAACAATGGAGTTATAGCAGTAGATACCGATGCAAGCCAGGTAGCAGCAGAGGAGGGAATTACGGTTCACTTTGTTTCTGACTGGGCAAAGGCGAATATCTACTACTGGAATGCCATGCCTGATGATATGGAGATTTCCTGGCCAGGAGAGAACATGGCAAAAGACGAAGATGGATATTATACATATACCTTTCAAGGGGTAAGTAAAATTAACTTATTATTTACAAATGGTTCCCAGCAGACAGCAGACCTAACTGTAAAAAGTGGAGAATGGTGGTATGATGGTAAGAAGTGGTCTTCGAAAAAGCCGGGTAACCATACCGTGATAGATCCAGTTCCTACAGAAAGAGGAGACTTTAGAGATGAAAGTATCTATTTTATTATGACTTCCCGTTTTTATGATGGTGACAGCAGCAATAACTGTGCGAGCTGGCGTGATACAGGAACAGATGATAATAATAATAACCCCAAAAATGCAGCAAATGACCCAGTATGGCGAGGCGATTTCAAGGGTATTGTAGAAAAATTGGATTATATTAAGGCATTAGGATTTTCTGCAATCTGGATTACGCCAGTTGTAAAAAATGCTTCGGATTATGATTATCATGGATATCATGCAATCAACCATTCTGTAGTGGATGTACGTAATGAATCAGATGATTGCAGCTATCAGGATTTAATCAATGCCTGTCATGAAAAAGGTATGCGGATTATCCAAGACATTGTCCTAAACCACTGTAGTGATTATGGTGAGGAGAATTTATTCCCAGCCTATACAAGAACCGATGATATTTCAAAATTAGACAAGTCAAATACAGCAATGACAGTTACTGAATTAGGAAAAAGTATTGGAATGTCAGATGCAACTACTACAAACGAAGCGAAGAGATGCGAAAACTTAAAGAGTGATGAAACCGATCCAGACCGTATCTTCCACCATGAGAAAAACTGTCAATGGGAAGGATATACGGTACAGACAGGACAGATGGGAGCACATTGTGTAGATTTGAATACAGAGAATCCGATAGTAACAGATTATTTGAAAGAATGTTACACCAATTATATCAATATGGGGGTAGATGCCTTCCGTATTGATACCGTAAAACATGTTTCCAGATTGTCCTTTAATAAGGCATTTTTACCAGCATTTAAAGAGGCAGGTGGAGAAAACTTCTTTATGTTTGGTGAGGCATGTGTCCTTCGTTGTGAAATTTGGAATGATAATAAACCACCAATTTCTGTACCTTTCTATACATGGAAGGAAAGCGGAAATTATGATTGGAAGACAGAACATACCGCACAGGCTGCATTAAGTAATGAAGCATTGGTAGCACAGCATTTTGAGGATAACTGCGATACAGGTTCGCAGCCAACCAGTAATAATGCATTCTTAAATGGAAATGAATATCATACACCAGATAGAAGTAAATCATCTGGAATGGATATGATTGATTTTTACATGCATCATTCCTTTATCAATGCCAACGATGCTTTTGGTGTTGCATTATCAGAAGACAAATATTTTAATGATTCTACTTATAATGTTATGTATGTAGATTCCCATGACTACGGTCCAAATGGTGGTTCTTTAACACAAAGATATAATGGAACACAGGCTAACTGGGCAGAAAACCTGGATTTAATTTTTACCTTTAGAGGAATTCCATGTATTTATTATGGTTCAGAGATTGAGTTTAAGAAGGGTGAGAAGATTGATGACTGGCATAATCCATTAGAGAAATCAGGACGTGCTTACTTTGGTGATAATATTGAAGGTTCTGTAAATACAACAGACTTTGCAGTTTATACTGGTGCAACTGGTACTATGGCAGATACTTTAAATCATCCACTTGCAAAACATATCCAGAGATTGAACTTAATCCGCAGAGCAGTACCTGCACTTCGTAAAGGACAATATTCCACAGATGGATGTAGTGGTGGAATCTGTTACAAGAGACGTTATACAGATGGAAATACTGACAGTTTTGTTTGTGTAACCATTTCTGGAGATGCTACCTTTAGTGGTATTCCGTCAGGAACTTATGTAGATATGGTAACTGGAGACACGAAACAGTGTTCTGGCACTTTAACAGCAAGTTGTTCCGGACAGGGTAATATGAGAGTATATGTATTGCAGACTAGTGGGGCACCAGATGGTAAAATTGGCGAAGGTGGTACTTATTTGAAGTAAAAAGTTATTAGCAATAGTAACAAGAAAAAGAAGAAGGAATTACTTTTTAAACGGACATGTCTTGTCTTTTGGGCATGTCCGTTTTTTCCGTAAACATTAAATTTATTTCGGCATTATGTTGAAAAAAAGATGAAAAAATTGTGAAAAAGGTAAGCTTGTAAAAGATTTGTAATAAATGTATAATAAAAAGTATGACAATATATAAATCGTGTAACAACGTGACAAGGGAAATAGAAAGGAGAACAAGATTGTATGAAAAAACATCTAAAAAAAGCGGGTCTTGGGATGTTGGCAGCAGCAGTCTGTGCTACAACTATTGCAGTTGGAGTATCAGGAATTGGGCAGATTCACAAGACTACTACAGTAGAAGAGAATATAAATGCAACAAATGACATTGTGATGCATTTTAAGTGGACAGGAGATTCCACACCACATTTATACTATTCAAACATAAATAACACCGGAGGAACTAATATGAGTTATCCGGGAGTGCCAATGAATGCAGAAGGAAATGGATGGTACAGTTATACGATTGCAGAGGCAGATAGTGCAGATTTGGTGATTAGTGTTCCGGATGTGGATTATCAGACCAATAGTTTTGGAAGAACCAGTGGAGAATATTGGTATGATGATGGACGAGGCTGGTTTACAGAGAATCCGGATGCGGATATTATGACAGCAGATAAGAAGCCAGATTCTGCTAAGAATGATGGAATTGTGTCGGTGGATACAGATGCCAGCCAGGTAGCAGCAGAGGAAGGAATTACCATCCACTTTGTTTCTGATTGGAACAAAGCAAATGTATACTATTGGAATGCAATGCCGGATGATATGGAGACTTCCTGGCCAGGAGAGAATATGGCAAAGGATGATGACGGATATTATACATATACCTTCCAAGGAGTAAGTAAGATTAATCTTTTATTTACCAATGGTTCCCAGCAGACAGAAGACCTCACTGTGAAGAGTGGTGAATGGTGGTATAATGGAAAGAAATGGTCTAAAAAGAAGCCAAGCAGTGGTGGCGGTGGTTCTACAACGGAACCAGTTCCTTTTAATAAGAGAGACTTTAGAGAAGAAACGATTTACTTCTTAATGACTACACGTTTTTATGATGGAGACAGCAGTAACAATAGATATTGTTGGGATGATGAATCGTTAATTAAGAGTGAAACCAATCATGACCCAGGATGGAGAGGAGATTTCAAAGGTCTGATTGAGAAACTGGATTATATTAAGGCACTTGGGTTCTCAGCAATCTGGATTACTCCTGTAGTAGAAAATGCCAGTGGACTGGACTATCATGGATATCATGCTTATGATTTCAGCAGAGTAGATCCAAGATATGAATCTGAAGATACTACATATCAGGATTTGATAAATGCCTGCCATGAAAAAGGTATTCGTGTCATTCAGGATATTGTGTTAAATCATACGGGTAACTGGGGAGAGAGAAACATGTTCCACATGTTTGATAAAGACGAAGATGATGGAAGCAGTGATAAGAGTGCATTTATGTCTGTTGCAACAGATGGAGAGAAAGCAGCAGAATTACAAAAAGGTGTAGAAATGAAAGGACAGGGAGCATCAAATTATGATGATATTGAAACTAATGCAAATATCCCTGAACATCAGAAACCAGGTGCACAATATGATTCCCGTCTGGCAGCTATGAAAGAAGATTCCATTGATACCGATCGTGTTTATCATCATGAGAAATCCATTCAATGGGAAGGATATACCGTGCAGACAGGTCAGATGGCAGGAGACTGTGTAGATATTAATACAGAGAATCCTGCAGTAGCAAAATATTTAAGAGAATGTTATATTAATTATATTAATATGGGGGTAGATGCTTTCCGTATTGATACTGTAAAACATATTTCAAGATTAACCTTTAATAAAGAATTCCTGCCATATTTCATGGAAGCAGGAGGCGACAATTTCTTTATGTTTGGTGAAGCATGTGTAAGACGTCATGAAACATTTAATGCAGGAATAGCACCGATCTCAGTATGTTTCTACACATGGAAGGAAAGTAAGGATTATCCTTGGGGAGATACTCTTTCGAACGAAGATACCGTATTGAAACACTATAATGAAAACATGGGTGAACAGCGAACTAGTGATAATGCATTCTTAAAAGGAAATGAATATCACACACCAGACAGAAGCCAGGCTTCTGGATTAGACCAGATTGACTTCCGTATGCATTGGGCTTTTGCAAACGCTGGAAGTGCTTTTAGTGCAGGATTAGATGAAGATCCATACTTTAATGATTCTACTTATAATGTTACTTATGTAGATTCTCATGATTATGCACCAGATACAGCACCAGAAGATCAACGCTTTGCAGGTTCACAGGATACTTGGGCAGAAAATCTTGATTTAATGTTTACCTTTAGAGGTATTCCATGTATTTATTATGGTACAGAAATTGAATTCCAAAAAGGATGTCCAATTGACCCAATGGTAAACAATGCAAAGAAACCATATAAGGAATCTGGAAGAGCATATTTTGGTGATGAAATTGAAGGTGATGTAACTGCTTCAGATTTTGGTGTGTACAGTAATGCAAGTGGTAAGATGGCAGATACATTGAATCATCCATTAGCAAAGCATATCCAGAGATTAAACTTAATACGTAGAGCAGTTCCTGCTTTGCAGAAAGGACAATACTCTACAGAAGGTTGTAGCGGAGGAATATCTTATAAGAGACGTTATACAGATAGTGAAACAGATAGTTTTGTATGTGTAACAATTTCCGGTACAGCAACCTTTAGTGGAGTTCCATCAGGAACTTATGTAGATGTGGTAAGCGGAGATGTACAACAGTGTTCTGGTACATTAACAGCTAACTGTTCTGGAAAGGGTAACATGAGAGTGTATGTGTTACAGACAGATGGGGCACCAGATGGTAAGATTGGCGAAGATGGTACATATTTGAAATAATTGAGGATAAAGGAATAATAAAGGAGTGTCACATAAATGATATAGAGTCATTTATGTGATTACTCCTTTTTGGTTACAGTTTGGCCATGCAAAAGTATGTGTGCAAGTTGCATGAGGGAGCTTGCTCACAGAGGGCAGATTGCACACATACTTTTATATGCTTAACGCCATACATGAATATTTTGCCAGCCAATTTATAATACTTTTGGTCATGTTGTATATTCTGGCAAAATATGAATGGTATGGCTGAATTGTTACCCTTTTTGTGGTAAAACTTTACAAAAATATTGCAGTAATATAAAAAAAATGATACAATTTTATAATATAAGAATTTCTGTAACTATTCAGGTAGAAACACGCATTTACTGCGTGTTTCGTAAGAAAAAGTAG
>CAMWUK010000113.1 GCA_947177415.1 uncultured Clostridiaceae bacterium | reverse complement strand
TACTCATACAGTTTAGCCAGCCAAATGTCTATATTTCTTTGCAAGCAAGCTTGCACGAAATATAGCCGTTTGTCAGGACTTTCATAGTAAATTTTGATTGTTCTAAGCCCTTCGCCGAAGGCGAATTATCATGGGCTTAGAACGTAACTGTTCATGGTTCTGAACAGTTACAAAATAGTCAAATTTAAGGTAATGAAAACAGCGGTACAAAAATGTACCGCTGTTTTCGTATATAAATCATTCCGTTGATTCAATTTGATTAAGCTTTTGGTCCTGCAGCTACTAACGCTTTACCAGCTTCGTTTGTCTCATATTTTGCAAAGTTCTTAACAAAACGGCTAGCAAGATCTTTTGCTTTAGTCTCCCACTCAGAAGCATCTGCGTAAGTATCACGAGGATCTAAAATCTTAGGATCTACGCCTGGAAGTTCAGTAGGTACTTCAAAGTCAAAGAAAGGAATCTTCTTTGTAGGAGCTTTTGTAATGGAACCATCAAGAATAGCATCAATGATACCACGTGTATCTTTAATGGAAATACGCTTTCCAGTACCATTCCATCCTGTGTTCACTAAGTATGCCTTAGCACCACTCTTCTCCATTTTCTTAACTAATTCCTCTGCATACTTTGTAGGGTGCAACTCAAGGAATGCTTGACCAAAACAAGCGGAGAATGTTGGAGTTGGTTCTGTAATTCCACGCTCTGTACCAGCAAGTTTAGCTGTAAATCCTGACAAGAAATAGTACTTAGTCTGCTCTGGTGTTAAGATAGACACTGGAGGAAGTACTCCAAATGCATCAGCAGAAAGGAAAATTACGTTCTTAGCTGCTGGAGCAGATGAAATTGGACGAACAATATTCTGAATATGATCAATTGGATAAGATACACGTGTATTCTCTGTTACACTCTTATCATCAAAATCAATCTTTCCATTTGCATCTACTGTAACATTTTCTAATAAAGCGTTGCGTTTAATTGCATTGTAGATATCTGGCTCAGACTCTTTGTCAAGGTTAATAACCTTAGCGTAGCATCCACCCTCAAAGTTAAATACACCATTGTCATCCCAACCATGCTCGTCATCACCAATCAAAAGACGCTTAGGATCGGTAGACAATGTTGTCTTACCTGTTCCAGAAAGACCGAAGAAAATAGCTGTGTTCTCACCATTCATATCTGTGTTAGCAGAACAGTGCATAGAAGCCATACCCTTTAATGGAAGGTAATAGTTCATCATTGAGAACATACCTTTCTTCATTTCTCCACCGTACCATGTATTTACGATAACCTGTTCGCGGCTTGTGATATTGAACATAACTGCTGTTTCAGAGTTAAGACCTAACTCTTTGTAGTTCTCAACTTTAGCCTTTGATGCGTTGTACACAACGAAATCTGGCTCAAAGTTCTCAAGTTCTTCTGCAGTTGGCTTAATAAACATATTCTCAACAAAATGAGCCTGCCAAGCAACCTCAACGATAAAACGAACAGCCATTCTTGTATCTTTGTTTGCTCCACAGAAAGCATCTACCACAAAAAGTTTCTTGTTAGAAAGTTCCTTCTTAGCAAGTTCCTTTACTGCTTCCCATGCTTCTTGTGATGCAGGATGATTGTCGTTTGGATACTCATCAGATGTCCACCATACAGTGTCCTTAGAATTCTCGTCCATAACAATGAACTTATCTTTAGGAGAACGTCCTGTGTAGATACCTGTCATAACGTTGACAGCACCAAGCTCAGTTTCCTGACCTTTTTCATATCCCTCTAATTCAGGCTTAGTCTCTTCCTTGTACAATTCCTCGTAAGAAGGATTGTGCACGAGTTCAGTAGTTCCTGTGATACCATACTTAGTTAAATCAATTTTAGCCATTTTATTACCTCACCTTTCTTTTCATATATTTTTAAAATACGTTATCAATAAATAACGAATTTTCTTTTCCAAATTTGTATGTGTTGCCAAATTGTTAAACAATCCAATATGTATTATATCATTAAAAAGAAGGTCAGTCAACTAACTACATGGAAATTCAGTACTTGAGAATAAAAAATTCAAACATTACTCTAAATTTACAAAAATATCCATTGTAGATATGTTTCATTTTTCATTTTGGGACAAATTTTTTACTGTAACTGTTCAGAACCATGCAGTAAAAGCGTGTTTCTACCTGAATAGTTAAATTTTACTTTACAAATAAAAAAAATATGTGTTAAAATAATTTTTAGAAATTAAAAAACCGTGTATATCCGGTAGATGTAAATCCAGCATATAGAAGATAAGTGCGTGTAATCTATTTGTAGTTAAGTGTTACAGTCCAGATTTGGGCTTATATAGTAACAACTATACTGCATAAGGATTATACGCACTTTTTATTTGTAACGGTTCAGCTGAAGACTGACCTGTTACGGAATTGGGCAAGCTTCGCATGTAAATTGCCCAATTCCAATCCTGTTTTAGTCTTTTTTACAGTCTGCACAGCGGAGTGTGCAGACCTACCTGAACTGTTACTTTTATTTTACTTATTTAGTAGGAGGATTGGATTTATGCAAAAAGAAGTAATAATGGAAACAAATGAAAGTCCCATGGCAACGGAACCAGTGAACAAGTTAATGTTAAAAATGGGAATTCCTATGATTTTATCTATGATGCTGCAGGCAGTATATAATATAGTAGATAGTGCCTTTGTGTCAAATATGAAAGGAACCGGAGAAATTGCATTGAACGCCCTGACATTGGCTTTTCCAGTGCAGATGCTTATAGTGGCAGTTGGTATTGGAACAGGCGTAGGAGTCAATGCTTTGTTAGCAAAAAGTCTTGGACAGGGAGATAAAGAAAAGGCAAGTAAAACCGCAGGAAATGGTATTTTTTTAGCAACGGTTATATATGTAGTGTTTTTTATATTTGGTATATTGGGAACGAAAGGATATATTGCAACTCAGACAAGTAACATTCAAATTGCAGAGATGGCAACACAATATTTGTGTATATGCTGTGTGTGTTCTTTTGGTATTATATACTTTTCTATATATGAAAAGGTATTACAGGCAACTGGAAAATCTCTCTATTCTACTATTGCCCAGATATTGGGGGCTGTGGTAAATATTATTTTGGATCCAATTCTTATTTATGGAATGTTCGGATTGCCAGAACTTGGTGTAAATGGGGCTGCTTTGGCAACTGTGATTGGGCAAGTAGTTTCCTGCTTGTGTGCATTGAGTTTTCATTTTAAAGTAAATAAAGAGGTTTCCAATGGATTATCTTACATAAAACCAGATGGAACGATTATAAAAGGAATTTATGCCATTGGTTTTCCAGCAATTATTGCTCAGGCATTGATGTCGGTTATGACATACGCATTGAATGTGATTTTCGTAACTATAGGGGAAAATGTGGTAACTGCGTATGGTTTATATTATAAGATTCAGCAATTTATTTTATTTGCTGCATTTGGACTTCGGGATGCTATTACTCCAGTTGTATCCTTTAATCATGGAATGAATAGTAAAAAAAGGGTAAAAGAGGGAATAAAATATGGTATAATATATACTATTATTATGTTTGTAGGATTTGTCGGATTAGAGATTTTTGCAGAACCTTTTGCAACAATATTTGGACTTTCTGGAGAGACTGCAAAATTATGTATAAGTGCCATCCGTGTCATATCCATTAGTTATTTATTTGCAGGGGCAAATGTGGCATTTCAGGGAATCTTTCAGGCACTGGATAGTGGATTGGAATCCTTGGTTATCTCTATATGCAGACAGTTTTTATTTGTAGTCCCAGTGGCTTGGGGATTTGCAAGGCTTGTGATGCTTGGTTCTCCATTATGGGTGGTATGGACTACCTTCCTTATTGCAGAGGGAGTATCTGTTGTGATAGCTTGTTTATTTATGAGAAAGATATATAAGAATAAGATTCTAGGTTTGAATTAAGTAAGATAAATAGAGAATCTGATTTTGAAACTTTGTAACTGTTCAGAACCATGAACCGTTACATTTGACTTTATAGAATTGAATAAAATTTGTATTTGAAAGAGAGATGAAATAGTATGGATAAAATTCTAGACACTAGTAGCTATGGAATTTGTTTATTTTCCTTAGAAATATTACAAAATTTTATAAAAAAAGAAAAAATTCAGTCAAAAAATATCTTAAATAAATTTCAAAAGGACAAAAAACTATATTTAGAAACGCAAAAAGAAGGTACTTGGATTCCTATTGTACAGATAGATTCTGTAGGTTATGTTATTAAATTAGATGGTTATGATAAACCATTTAATGATAAGTGGCAGCAAAAATTGGAGTATCATGGATTTAACATTGAGATAAAGGATACCCTTTGTATTTCTAGTATCGGTATGTTCTATAATTTTGATGTAAATGATTTTAGTGAATATGAAACCTCATATCAGACATTAGATGGTGAAACACTATATAAAAGTTTTAAATATGATGTTCCTTCTGGAAAATACTTGGTATCTATTAAAGGATATGCACGTAAGCAGGAATCAGTGCATTATGCAAGCCATGATAATCCAGACTATGGTTTTTTATTTTCTCTTGTTAAAGTGAATGAGTTTGATGGTTTTAAAAATCCTAGAGAAAGTGAGTTTTATGAATTCAATATAGGTTGGCTTACAGAGTCAAAGAAAGCGGTAATTTATTGGTTTTCAGAAGAGGAAGGAGGAAGAAAAGAACCTCCAACAGATGAAGAATATTGTCCTGTCATAGAATTAAAAAATGGAAAGATTTGTAGATTATATATTAAATTTGACAGGATAAATCCAACACAGAATAAAATGATAGATAACTGTAGAGTAAAAATGTTATTATATTCTTCGCTAGATTACTTACTAAGCAGCAATGCAGAATATATCATTTGTGAAGAATCTCGTAAAAGAGGTAAATTAGTTATCAAAAAAGTAGGCAGAATGGTAATCAAGTAAGATCAAATATGTCCTAAATGGGGGAAGTTTACATCAGATGGGATAGGATCCATTTTTTTGTAACTTTCCTATTAGAGATTGTGCAAATTTCAAATTTAGCAAAACAACAATTATTCCAATAAGACTAAACAATACAATTTTTATTATATTGAACTGTAATATTAATATAGATATACATTCTGATATTATCCAAATACTAATAGGCAAACAGATTATACTGGTTATCAGAGAGGGAATATACTGTCTGATAATTATTGATTGTCCAATATGAATGATAAAATGTAACGTGCAGGCGATAAAACCCCCTAACCATAAGAGTCTGAAAAATTCTGTATTTGTATATAGTGCCAGAGCAGAGAAAGCAATGCACACTATTAATTCTTCAAATACAGCAAGATCAAATCCCTCTGTACTGAAATTATTATATGTTTTTAATACAAATGGATATTTTTCTGCAAGCATTTTTGTATTTTTCTGAAGCCATATTCCAAAACCAATGATTTCTTCCATATCATGGAATATAAATATTATCGGAAATAACCATATATACTTTTCCATTACATTTCTCCTCCTAAAAGTAAACTGTTGTGTCATGTTTTATTCTATGATACAATATAAAAATATCAACCACAAGTCCTATTAAATAAGTGACACAATTTTAAAAATAAGTGTCAGAAAGGAATATTATGAATCCCTCACAGAATCCAAGTGCTTTGCGTTCCAAAAGAATACTTACAAAAACTTTACTGCATCTTATGAAACAACACCCTTATCATGAGATAACAGTAAAACACATAATATTAGAATCAGGTATCTCACGAAAGACCTTTTATCGTAATTTTCTTTCTAAAGACGATATATTAAATTCTTATATAGATACTATTTTGTATCAGTATCTTGAGGCTATTAAGGAGCAAGGTGAATATTCTATGATTCAAATGCTGGACATTATATTCTCTTTTTGTGAAAAAAATCAAGATCTGCTTTTTATGCTTCGGGATAATGAAATGTTATATCTGCTGCTCCTAAAGTTAAATCAATTGATTCCTGTTGAACATAGAAGAATAACCCAAAACATTTTGGGAACAACACCTAATCTTTCACAATATATTGTTTTATTTAATATTGGAGGAATGTGGAATATAATTGTTGGTTGGATTGAAAATGATATGCGGGATAGCACAACAGACATTAAAAACACCATTATTTATTATTTACAAAATATAGAAACTATTGATTTTCGAAATGTATGATAAGAAGGAGATAGCTGTTATGAATATGTCATGCAAACTGCTGTTATTTGATTTAGATGGAACTTTGTTACAGAGTGATAAAATGATATCTAAGCGAACACTAAATGCATTAAAGGCTTGCAGAGACAAAGGTATATTAATCGGGGTATCAACATCTCGAAGTGAACAGAATTCCATGATTTTTTTAAAAGAGCTTATGCCGGATATTCTAATATCAAGTGGTGGAGCAATTGTGAAAAAGGGGAGTGAGTACATTTATACAGCAGAATTTTCAGAAGATGAAACAAAAAATATGATAGAAACTGCAAGAGATGTATGTGGACAAGATTGCGAAATTACAATAGATACTGTAGATGTGCATTATTGGAATTATAAAATAGATCCTAAGAAACTTGACCAAAGTTGGGGCGATAGTATATATACAGATTTTGTTAATTTTTCTGAGTGTGCATTAAAAATGTGTGTGGAGATTTTCGATAATGAAAAAGCAAAGGAATTGGAAAACAAATTAGAAGAATGTGATTGTATTCGTTTTTCGGACGGATATTGGTATAAATTTACAAAAAAGAATGTAACAAAAGAAAATGCAATTATGCCAATTATTGATGCTTGCAGATTTAGTATCGAATCTATTGTGGCATTTGGAGATGACTTTGCGGATATAGGTATGTTGGAATTGTGTGGATTAGGTGTTGCAATGGGAAACGCAATTGATCCAGTAAAAGCCAAAGCCGATTTAGTCATAGGTTCGAATGACGAAGATGGAATAGCGGTTTTTATTGAAGAAAATTTGCTGAGTGGATGCGATTGAAAGTATGAACCTCAATTATTTTTATGAAGGTGAAGGAACCAAGTAATTCAGCAAAAAAAGTCGAGAAGTCTTTCGAATAATTTTGTATTATATTACAGGAGGTGAGATTATTGGATGAGCATATTGAAGCAGTTCAAAGGATGCAGGACTTTATTCATAAAAATCTAGATTCCAATATTACAATGGCTGATTTATCAAAGGAAGCGAAATATTCTCCATGGTATTCGTATAGACTATTTGTTGCTTTGTTAGGGAAGACACCAGCAGTATATATTAGGAGATTGAGATTATCAAAATCAGCACTTAAGCTACGCGACGAAAGGAAAAAAATAATAGATATTGCTTTGGAGAGTGGATTTGATAGTGTAGATGGCTACCAAAGGGCATTTTATCGGGAATTTGGATGTAATCCGTATGAGTATGCTTCTTGCCCAATACCAATATATCTTTTTAAACCATATGGTGTGAAATATGCAAAACCAAGAAAGGATGTCAATATGAAGGAAGTAAAAAATGTATTTATTCAAGAAATTGAGAAACCGGAGCGAAAGGTTATTGTTAAACGAGGCAAGAAGGCAAAACATTATTTCGAGTATTGCGAAGAAGTAGGTTGTGGCGTATGGGGACTATTAATGAGCATGAAATCAATCAACGGGGAACCAGTATGTTTGTGGTTGCCTAAACAATACATTAAGCCTGGCACTTCAGAATATGTTCAGGGCGTTGAAGTTCCAATAGATTATTCTGGAAACATTCCAGATGGATTCGAAGTTATAGAATTGCCAAAGTGCAAATATTTAATGTTTCATGGAGAGCCTTTTGAAGAGTCAGAATTTGGAGAAGCAATACAGCAACTATGGGATGCAATAGAAAAGTACGATCCCAAAATTATTGGCTATTGTTGGGATGATTCAAATCCTCGTATTCAACTGGAGCCAATTGGAACAAGAGGGTATATCGAAATGCTTCCGGTAAAATAATAATAGGTTGTGATTAATATATTGGTCAAATGTAATCAATTAGTAGCAAGTTTGCAATCTCCGAGTGGTGGTAAATCCACCAATGTATTTAACTCTTGAAGTCTATAATATAAATGAAAAGAAAGTGATTTATATAAGAATACGAGAAGGAAGTCGAAATTGTCAATTTTGAGGAACACAATCACATTTAATTGCCACAAGCATACTGTATATTTCTAGAAGAAATTGGTAATGGTTGTAATATGATTGATTTTTTTTATTTTAAAGATTATATATACAAGTAAACCGTTTTAGTTTAAATTCCTCTAAATTCTTCTCTATAGAATATTTAGAGGAATTTGAACATATTAAAATGTGCTCCACAAGAAGGCTTTCTCTTTAAAGGTGAAATTAGAAGAAATGGAATTGTAACATATTACAACACAGTCTTTAAATAATAAATTGCAAGCTGTGTTCTATCTCTTAAATCTAATTTTTCCAATATCGTACTAATATAGTTGCGGACAGTACCTTCGCTTAAGAATAGTACTTCGCTGATTTCCTTATTGTTTAAGCCTTTGGCAACCTGTTCCATAATAGAAAGTTCCTTTGGGGTCAACGAAGGGTTTATTTGTGGTGAGGCAGCAGGTGTTTCTGTCTGTTGCATAAGTGTAGGGATTTTGGAAACAATCTCCCCGCCAAATACACTTTGTCCACTGTATACAGCCTTAATAGAGGGAATGATACATTCAAAATCCTGTTTGATAAGATAACCTCTGGCACCAAGATAAAGTGCCTTAATAATATAATCATCATCAGAAAAAGTGGTGAGAAATAAAATACGGGCATCCTTATGGGTGTCAAAGATTTCTTTTGCCGCATCCAGACCATTCATTTCTTCCATGCGGATATCCATAAGCAGGACATCAGGATGAAGTTCATTGTAAAGGCGGATGGCATCTTTTCCGTTATTGCCCATAGCAACAACTTCAATGTCATCATCGGATTCTAAGATGGTTTTTAAAGATAAAGTTACAAATTTATCATCATCTACTACAAGTACTTTCATATAATATATCACCTTTCTAAAAAACTATTAAGGTAACTATTCATGGTTCTGAACAGTTACCTATTACCTAGGTTTCTGGATAATAATGAAAATCCGGAATCCATTGTCTGAAGTAATATGAATGGTTCCACCAAGGGCTGTTACCCTTTCACGCATGTTATCAAGCCCCATACCATGATTGCTATTTATATCATTTGTTTGGCTGGAATTAGATGTTCCATTATCCTGAACCAGTAATTGGTAAAGAGCCGGATGTTCTCTAATGGTAATTTCCATTGCGTTTCCGTTACTATGCTTTATCGTATTAGTCATTGCTTCCTTTAAAATAGCAAGAAAACAGTATTTTACATTCTTGGAGGCATGATTAGACATGTCATAATCCAATTTTACATCTAAATTTGGAAATTCTTTTGTCATATTAAGAATCATTAACTCTAAATCCAAAGATTCGTCCCGTAAATCATGTACACTTTCCCGAATACTAGTCATAGCAGTATTTAGAGTATCTTTTAAATTGCTTAAAGGTTCATCTAATGTTTCATTTTTGTTAATGGTCAAAATTGCCCCTAACTGCAAGATAGAGCGAGAGAGCATGTGACCTACATTGTCATGGATTTCCCTTGCAATACGGTTTCGCTCCGCAAGGGTGGCAAGATGAATTTCCTTATCCTGTTCCATACGCTGCTTTTTTTGATTACGCTGTAAACTTTGCTGCATATAAGAATGTACATCATGAATTTGGTGATTGCTTTCTTTTAGGAAAATTATTTGGTTTGTTTTTCTCACAAGCATATAGGCAAGAATACAAAAGCAAATTATAAAGAAATAGCCATTTAATGAGAGATAATCCGATGTAAATCCATATTTTATATAAACTATAACAAAAAGAATAATAAAAATCAATTCTGTGATATAGGTAGGATGTAAATATTTAAAAAGATATAGGAACAAGGGAAGGTAGAAAATATAAACAGGAAAAAGTAAGGTACATAGCACAAATAGTCCCACTGTAATTAGTGAGACATATATGTTGCTAAAATAGTATGCAAGACAACCCCAAATTAAAGTAATTAGCATAGAAATAATGGATTGTGTAGTTAAGTGGTTGACTAAAATATATAGAGTAGAACAAAAATATATAATAATAATATCAATAAGTGAATTCATAAAATTCTTTAACTCTCCTGCTGTTTTTTTGCAGCTACAAGTCCAATACAAAACAGAGCCAAGGCAAATAGTAGCTGAATTAGTAAATTCTCTGATATAGCCAAAAGAGAATGGGTTAGGTTACCTGTTCCTGTAGAAATTACATCAAGTGTCTGACTGTACCAATAGGAGGGCATAAGTTTTGCAACGGATTGCATGTTACTTCCTAAAACGGAAACAGGGACAAAAATTCCACCCAGAAATGCAATTGCCAAAGGAGTAACTACAGAAAAGCCCAAAACACTGGCATGTTGTTTGAAAAGATTACCAGCCATAAAAGCCAGACTAACAGATACAATGGCAAAACACATAGTATTTATTATATATAACAAAAAGCTTTCTGTTGTCAAGTCCTTATGGAATAAGATAAATGCAATCAAGTTAAAAATTCCCACAGTAATAACGGCACAAAGCACAACGCCTATTGCTAATTGTATATTGTGGCTGCGAAAGGTCTGAGAAGAAATGGTAATACGGTTTTTCAGGCTTTTTTTTCGGAATACAACTAAAATGGGACTTACAGCAGTAATCAGAATTCCTACAAAAACATAAGCAAGAATATTGTAAAAGTTAAAAATTGCTGAATAGTCATTTGTTGTTTCTTTTGTTTGTAATTCACTCAAAAGAGAAACTTTTGTGGTATCATCTAAGATAGGCTCTATTTTTTGAATGGCAGAATTCAAATCGTCACCACAGGAAAGATAAGTATGCAATGTGGCAAAATAGCTGTCAATTTTCCGGTCAAATAGAAATCCAAAGGAGGAATCCTGTAACTTAATATTTTCTGTTTTGGGTTTTTTACCTGTCTTGATGTCATTTTCAAATCCTTTTGGAATAATAAGTGCATAGTAAATTTTACGGTAATACATAGCATTACGGATATCATCCATATTATCGTCAAATTCTATAAAACTGTTATCCTTTGACAGATAAGAAAGGAGAGCCTTGGAAAGTTCACTGTTGTCCTGGTCAATAATAGTAAAATTTACATTACTTGAGCCAAAGGCATTAGGAATATCCCCGTCAGATGTAGCTGTGGTAATAATTGCCAAGAGAATAAAAATACCAAAGTAAACCCCTATACTTATAGAATTTTTTTTGAGTATTTTATAAAAAGCCTTAAAGGTTTGCATATTTTTCCCTCCTTAATATAAGAATAGCAGCAATAAATAATAGAATATTCCATACCAGTAATGATAGAATACAAGCATGAAATCTTCTGGCATCATCAAACACACAAGTATATTGATAGCAGTCACTGATAATGGCAGCAGGATTAATTCTGTTGAAGATTGGCAGATGGCATTCCATAATGTATTTCATTTCGCCGACCATAAGACCAGCAAAAAAGTTGGATGTCAATACAACAGCAGTTACAATGCTTTCTTTAAAGCGATGTTCTCCTTTTAGAAATACACCAAGAAAATAGCCTAAAGAAACACCAACCATATTGGAACACAGACCGATTAAAATAAGTTTACCCAAATTGTTACCCAGATTAATACCTAAAATTTGTGTTAGATAAAAAAGAAGTAAAAAATATATTCCCATTTCTATAGTTAGTGCAGCACTAAAGTCGGATAAGACTGCCAGTAATTTTGAGGTTGGCGAAATACTTCTTCTTGCACCTACAATAGATTGGTCTGCCTGTAACTGTTTGGTATTTTCTAATCCCAAGTTTGCTCCATAAAGACAGGTCATAGCAATGAGAGCAAAGAAATATTGTGCATATATATCTGTATTTTGAGTGCTGAGGGGAAGTTCTTTACGAAATGAAGACTCACTAAAAAGTGCTTTCGTAGCTTGTTCCAGTTTTTCCGGACTGCTCATGGCAATATCAGAAAGAACTGCTGTATTTCTTTTACAAGTATCAAGAATCTCTTTTAGGATAGTTTGATCAATTCCGCTATCTTTAACAACAAGAGATAATTCTCCGTTTTTCTCATCTACTGTGATAATACCAGTTATGGTACCTTCTTCTAAAGCATCTTCTCCCTTTTGAAAATCCATTTCTTTAGCAGTAATATAATTTTCTTCGGAAAGAGTGTCTATCATTTCAAAAAGGTAAGCAAGATTCTCTGAATTATGTAAATCATCTATAGACACTTTTGAGGTACTGGTGGTAGTGATTGCCACAGGGATAGTATTAATAGATTCCGTTTTTTCTGTTATACTGGAGAATGCCATATAAAATAAAGTACCTAAAATAAAAGGAAATGCCATATTCCAGAACAGAAGAGTTTTATTTTTAAATAATATCTTCAATCTGTTTTTATATAAATGCCAAAACATAATTTACCCCTTTCTTAATTGTTGGTATCTCTGTAACTATTCAGGTAGAAACACGCATTTACTGCGTGTTTACGTAGTAAAATGTAAATTTTGATTGTTCTAAGCCCTTCGCCGAAGGCGAATTTTTATGGGCTTAGAACGTAACTGTTCATGGTTCTGAACAGTTACGTATCTCTTAGTTCTTTTCCGGTAATTTCAAGAAATACATCATTTAAAGTTGGAAGTTCGGAATATATTCTGCCAAAAGAAATATTTTTTTCTTTTAAAAACTCCATTAAGCGGACAAGATTACGCTGACCTTTCGTATAGAATACATTCAAATAATTATCTTTATATTCTACTTTATATACATGAGGAAGCTGTTTGATTTCAGGTAGAAGTTCTTCTTTAAGGGAAAGTATTTCTATTTGTATGGTTTCGCCAGCCTTAATCATATCTTTTAATTCTTCCTTTGTGCCTAAGGCGATATTCCGTCCAGTGTCTACAATGGCAATCCGTGTACAGATTTGCTCCACTTCTTCCATATAATGTGAAGTATAAATAATGGTTGCCCCTTCTTGATTTAGTTGTTGAATGCCTTCCAAAATTTTGTTTCTGCTTTGAGGGTCAACGGCAACTGTTGGCTCATCTAAGATAATTAACTTTGGCTTGTGGGCAATTCCACAAGCAATATTTAAACGTCTTAAAAGACCTCCGGATAATTTCTTTGGAGGAAATTTGCGAAAGTCTTCCAGACCGGTAAAGACAATGGCATCTTCTACATATTTTTTTCTAGTAGCTTTGTCTTTGATGTAAAGCCCACAGAAATAATCAATATTTTCATATACTGTCAATTCCTCAAATACTCCCACATCCTGAAAGACTACACCAACTTTTTTCTTTAATTCATAGCTGTTTGGTTTTATGGTTTCACCAAATACTTTAATGCTTCCCTTATCATATTTCAGCAATCCTAGAAGACAGTTGATAGTGGTGGATTTACCAGAACCATTGGGACCTAGAAGTCCAAATACTTCTCCTTCTTTAATTTCTAAGTTAAAGTGGTCTAGTGCCACTAATTCCTTGTATCGTTTTACTAAATCTTTAATTTCTACTATTGTTTTCTCACTCATAATATCCTCCATTTGATATATCCTCAATTATTCACGTCCTATATTGCAGACCGCTGTTATCGTAGCTAGGATCTGCTTGACAGCATCACCTGTCTGCAATCAAGTTCATGCTTAAGACCGTGAATAATCTTGGTATATTACTATAATTTAGCCAGAAACTGATATGTCACCTTTTATGACACTATCATAGTTATAAAGATCCATAACTAAATGATAACCATATTATATAGGAAAGTAATACAAAAGATAAGTTACAAGAATCATAAAGTTATATGACATTTGTCATAAAGTTACAGTTCACACCTACGGTGCAAACTGTAACGGAATCCAGCCTGTTTGTAATTCGCCTTTGGCGAAAGGCTGGATTCTTGCCTGGTAACAGTTCAGCCAGGGGACTGACCTGTTACGGAATTGGGCAAGCTTCGCA
>CAMWUK010000112.1 GCA_947177415.1 uncultured Clostridiaceae bacterium | reverse complement strand
ATTTTAGCCCTTCGCTTTGCGAATTTTTATGGGCTAAAATCTCGTATCTGTTCAGATACTGAACAGATACAATAGATTTATTCTTTTTACTCCTCTATCTTCGTTATGGAAGATAGAGGAGTATTTGGTATTAAATAAAAAGTATAAGTTTTCAGCTTATATAAGATGTAGTTCATGCTTAAGACCGTGAATAATCTTGGTTAAATATTGTGAGATTTTGAAAAGATATTAAATAAAAGGTGCAATATTCCCTTAAAAAAGAGAAATATTTTTAAAAATATGGTATGATAGGTAGGTATGAGTTATTCTAATTTATAACTGTTGTGACTATATCATTATTATACTTGGAGGTTATTAATGTTTAAGAAGTTTGGAGGAGAAATAAGTAATAATATTAGACAATATGAAAAGCCTGACACAGACATATATGTCATGGTAAATGACAGTATGATTACAGAGGAGAGGAAGGAATGATAATGGAAATATGGAAGTTTTTATAAAAAAGCAACACAGTACTCTGTGTAATAAAGATATTAAATGGCACTTATCAGATCAATCACTATGGATTACAAAATACAATGAATATGCAGATATTGAAGAACGTATTGGTAAGTCCGTGGGGAGTTTTAATTGGCTGTATCCGATTAATGATACTATACTATTTAATGAAGAAGATAGACGGTTTGAAACTGCTATCATTGATTTGGCAGGGAAAATACCTATTGTTACTTTAGAAGAAATTTATCTATCTACGAAAAATGAACAAAGAGGAGATTTATTTTTTGCAGAAAAAGAGAATTATTGTGATTTTGAATTTTCCTTTCCAGTTGTTTATATGAAAGAAAAAGATTTTCTCATTTCTTTTCCAGTAAATTTAGGAGAAAAAGATTTCCTTATATTATTTATAGCTGACGATTTTGGTTTTTTTATATATAACAATCAGCTTTTAGGTTGGATATTAAAGAATGCAAGTAATCATATATGTATATCACAAGAAACATCAATTATCTCTGATGATAACCAGGATTTAGCGGTTATATCTGATAATAACCAGGATTTGTTGGGAAAATATTTTGATGCTTTAAGATTATGGGATATGGATGAAGAGGATGAAGTAGCTATAACAGAATTAAAAAGTCTAATGAATGTTGTTGCAAACAGAAAAGATGCACTTGGTCTCGCAATTTGGGAATGTATAAGGAATATTTTAGAAGTATAGTAATTAGCTATTCATGAAGATTGAGAAGGAAACAGTTACAAATTTGTTCAATTATTACTAGAGAGGATGAAAATATGAGAGTAAAAAAATGTATATTATTAGCAGGAATTGGTGTGTTGAGTATGTTATGTCTTGGAGGATGCACAGGAAAAAGAAGTATGACAGAAGATAGTGTCAGACAAAAGGATCAAGTGGAGGAAGAAAATACATTTCAAGGACTAGAAGATAACATGGTGTTTGATGTATTATGGAAAGACCAGAAGGAAACATGGTTTGCAGGAAATGCCAGTTGTATTACTATGGATGGATTAAAGGAACCAGTTCTAATTACAGCATACCACTTGTTTTCTGATGAAGAAACTTTTGGTGAGAAGGATTCTGGTTATAAAGCAAATGTGGTGGATCAGAAGATAAGTGGAACTTTGTATGATATTAAAGATTGGAACCAGGAAGGTTATACATCAGGAAAAGTAGAATTTAATGAAAGTTATGCCAAAGCAGCTCCAGTAGCAGAAATTGACCACCCACTTTTTGTGGAGGATGCAGTTTCGCTGCATAATGATGTGGCGGTGTTTACCTTAAAGGATAGTAGTCATGTTACGCCGCTGCCAATTAGTGAGTCAGAGTGTCAGGAAGGAGATGTGGTTTATATTATGGGAACCTCCTTTGAGGAAAAGAATCAAAGAGGGGACTGTACTTATGAGGCTAGTGTATTTTCTGTGAAGGATAATCTAGTGATGATGAAAGTTACAGATGCTATTGATTTTTCTGGTTGCAGTGGATGCCCTGTAGTAAACACAAAAGGAGAGTTTGTAGGAATGCTGTTGTCATCTTCTGGAAGTTACGTGGGCATGAATACCACACAGACCATTCGTGAAGATTTGAAGAAGTTGAATGTTTATTCCCAACCATAATTTTTTAGTATGGCTTATACAAAATTTATATAGGATAAAGAAATGATAAATAAAAGTTGTTGTAACTATTCAGGTAGAAACACGCATTTACTGCGTGTTTCGTAAGAAAAATTAAATATTGCAGTGTTTAAGCCCTTCGCCAAAGGCGAATTATTATGGGCTTAAACGTAACTGTGCATGGTTCTGAACAGTTACAAGTTGTTGAAAATTATGGGTTTAAACGTAACTGTGCATGGTTATGAACAGTTACGTTTAACATAAGGAGAAGAATTTATGGCAAAGAAAGAAAAGGGAAAAAATTTGTTTAATAAAATATGTGATTTTATTAGAACAGCATTTATTGTAGTATTGATGCTCTTTCTTTTTTTTGGGGGAGTGTTTTATATTTTAGCATACGGAATTCCTCTAGGAAACTATAAGAAAGATATGCACCAGGTTTTAAACGGAATAGGAATGATAGGAATAGTTTTTTTTGTTTTATTGGGTGTAAAGCTATTCAATGTGTTTTTTAAATATCTGGATAGGAACCAGGGGGATTTCAGCAAAGAAATTAATCCAAGAAAGTGGCCGCATCCTAAAATGCGAACAGTGAACAGGATATTAACCTATATGACAAGAAGAGCTGGTTTGCTGGCTTGGGATTGTGTAACAGGAGTTATTATATTTTCAGCAGTATTTGCCACAGTATGTATGATAATGGACAATAAAGAGCCAATGGATTTTGGGAGTATATTGAGGGGGCTAATAGTTATTTTAATAATTTGCCTGCCAATCAGAATAGCAATTGTAATATTTTATTATAGTCGTAAATACACAAAAAAAATGCTATATTATTCAGAAAAATATGTTGGAATCCGGAACTCGGAAGGCTTTCTAGGGAAGCTGGAGAAGAGTTTGAAAGAGGGCTTATTGTATTACTCTCATGAATGGATTATAACAAAAGATTATTTTATGGCATATTGTGAGACAAGGGATTTATTTCATCCTATTGCTATTCCTGTAAACGAAATGCTTCATTTACAATATGAAGTAAGAACACATGAAGTGCGTACAAGACATACTAGAATGACAGTAGATGAAGCTGTTATTATATGCAAATTGCGGAGTGGTAAAAGTGTGGATTTATATGTAGGAGGTAGAGCGAAGATAGGTACAATCTGGAAGGTATTGGAGTACTTTAAGATTCCTTATGAGAACAAAATGAATCCAAATGAACATTATGAAGAACCCTATGAAATTACAGTAACCGACCCAGCCACTGCGGAATCTGGAAATGTAGTAGCAAAGAATAATACTTCTATAGGTGGAAGTTCCAATCTGTCAGGACTTGAATCTGTTATCATGAAAATGGATGCAAGAGATATTGAAAAAGTATATCAATTATTAGAGTCTGGACAAAAAGTGATAGCTATTAAAGAAATAAGGGAAATGACAGGGCTAGGGTTAGCAGAAGCAAAAAAAATTGCAGATAATTACCAGGATTTTCTTGGAGACAGAAGAAATTAAATGTAAACATAACTGTTCAGAACAATGAACAGTTATGTTCTAAGCCCATGAAAATTCGTCTTCGGCGAAGGGCTTAGAACAATCAAAATTTAATTTTCTTACGAAACACGCAGTAAATGCGAGTTTCTACCTGAATAGTTACATGTAAACTAACATACCGATGTTAGTAGCACCACTATGAATGAAACCAAGATATAATATGACACAGCAAGTAAGTTACTTTATTAGTAGACCAAGAACACCCGTGACTTCAGTCATGGGATGAATTGGTTGCATATATTAATTAAAAAAACAATTAAAGTTATTGAAAACACTGTACTCTTTTACATGTATATGTTAATATAGTCATGAGGTGATATTACATGGAAGTAACTCATGGCAGAGGATATGTGTATTCAATACAATATCATATTGTTTGGTGTGTTAAGTACAGTCACAAAATAATTACAGAAGAAATAGAGGAAAGATTAATAGAAATATTGAATAAGATTGCTGATGATAACGGATTTCAGATATTGGAATGCAATACAGACAGGGATCATATTCAGCTTCTTATTAATTGTTCCCCACAGCATTATATTCCAGATATGCTAAAAGCCTTAAAAGGTGTATCTGCAAGATTATTGATGAAAGAGTTTGGAGAACGGCTGAGAGATAAACTATGGGGCGGGCACTTGTGGAATCCATCATATTTTGTAGCAACCGTATCTGAAAAGACAGAAGAACAGATTAGAAAGTATATTCAAAACCAGAAACGAAAGCAGGGTGAAAACGATGGAGAAAGCTTATAAATACCGTATCTATCCAAGCAGAAAGCAGAAAGAATTGATTGCAAAAACATTTGGATGCTGCCGTTATGTATATAATCATTATCTTGGAAAGCGTATTGAAATGTATGAACAGAAGAAAGAAACATTCTCGTATGTCCAGTGTGCAAATGATATGAAACAGTTAAAATCAGAACTTCGATGGCTGAAAGAAGTTGACTCCACTGCCCTCCAGTCTTCACTGAAAGATTTGGATTCTGCATACTGGAAGTTTTTCAAGGAACATTCCGGCTATCCAAAATTCAAGTCGAGGAAGACACATAGATTTTCATACAAGTCAAAATGTGTGAATGGAAATATCCAGTATTGTGGCAGACACATTAAACTTCCTAAACTCGGAATGGTAAAAACAAAGAATAAGTTAATACCCCAGGGACGGATATTGAATGCTACTGTTTCGCAGGAATCAAGCGGAAAGTATTATGTTTCACTTTGTTGTACAGATGTTGATATAAGACCATTTAAGACAACTGGTAATAAAATTGGTATTGACTTGGGAATTAAGGAATTTGCTGTTACAAGTGATGGCGGAATGGTTCCAAATCCTAAATATCTCAAGAAATCCCTGGACAAACTTGTAAGGTTGCAAAGGGACTTATCCCGAAAATCAAAGGATAGTTCCAACCGTAATAAAGCAAGGATAAAAGTTGCAAGACTTCAGGAACATATAGCAAATCAGAGAAAAGACTTTTTGCAGAAATTATCTGGCAGAATTATAAGAGAAAATGATATAATATGCCTGGAAGATTTACAAGTAAAGAATATGGTAAAGAACCATAAACTTGCGGGGGCTATTACTGATGTGTCATGGAGTGGATTTGTAAGACAACTGGAATATAAAGCAGAATGGTATGGCAGACAGGTTGTCAAAGTAGACAGATTCTATGCAAGCTCCCAGACTTGTAATGTATGTGGATATATGAATAAAGAAACAAAAAAACTTAGTGTCAGGGAATGGGATTGTCCTGTCTGCAACACACATCACGAAAGAGATATCAATGCTGCTAAGAATATTTTAAACGAGGGATTAAGACTGCTATCAGCTTAAAATAATATATCTACCGTTGGAACAACGGGAAGTTACGCCTGTGGAGATGGAGGTTACGAAATCTATGAAGCAGGAATCTCGTGGCTTTAGCCATGAGAGGTTCAAGAGACAGATAAAAAATAGTCTAATATTTTGATATAATAGGATTAATAAATAAAACCGTAGCTGCAATCACAAAAATATAAAATGTAAGCTACGGTTTTTATTCATTTTCTTTCATGCTAATTTCAAACATTTTCACATTCCGCAAAGAATGTTTCGTTGCTTTCAATACATCTACCAAAACACGTATTTCGTATTCATTACAGTCGCTAAATAATTCTTTTGCTTCTTTTTCAAAGACTTGTTTTGAAATCAAGATTGTGTCGCATAACAATTCATCAACAGATACTTTGAGCAGATTTGCAATTGCAACAAGGGTGGGCAGGCTGACACTAGAATTTCCAGTTTCTATATTGCTGACATGTTGTGGAGTGATACCAATTTTGTTAGCAAGAATTTCTTGTGTTATATTGCATTTGATTCTTGCTATTTTAATCCGTTTGCCAATGGATTTAAAATCAAGTTCCATAAAAGATACACTCCTTTAGTATAAAAGTATTTTAATATATTGTAACCTTTGTAAAAATGATTTATAATGGTTTAATAAAATAAACTATTTTGTTAGTTATAGTTATTAAATTTTCAAGGTAAAATTACTGAAAAGAGGTATTTATATGGATGAAAATAAGAAAAGAGATACAAAAGATTTATTCAAAGCAATTGCCAAGGCAAATGATATTCCTGTAACAGAATTAAAAAAAGAAATACAATTAGCCATTGAGATTGCACAAAATAGTCCAGATCCAAAAAAGCAGGCGGAGTTTCGGAAATACTTTGGAGATAGGACACCTACACCAGAGGAATTTGTTTATGTATTAACTAAGGAAATAACAAAAAATCAAGATATTTTGGATTGTATATAGGAGGGGGATTGTAACAACAAAGAAAAGAAATTGCATTTGTCCTGATTAATGAAAAAAGTCTTGAATCACTAATAAATAGTAATTCAAGACTCTTACTTTTATTATTTTTCTTCTGGTTTTACTTCAATTACATCATCATCATCAAAAAAATCATCATCATAATCGTCATCAAAATCATCGAAGTCATCTTCTAAATAAGCTGGTGAGAAATATTTAACTACTGCAAATGCAATGCCGGCAACGGCAGCAATAGCACCTAAAATAGCAAGTACCCAGATAATGGTATTCTTTTTATCATCATCTTTCTGTTTTTTGCGGATTAACTCATTCAAACGAGCAGTAGCCATGATTTCTTCTAGTTTCTGATTCATCATAATATCACGTTCCCTTCTTATATAATTATTGGTAAGTTTTGTCGATTTCATTAAATCGTCCTAACATACTTATTTAATAGTATACCATAACCTATATTTTTTTACCACTAAATCTTAATCCTAAATTAGTTACTGTTAGCACCGTAGGTGTGAACAGTAACTAATTTAGGATAAGGTATTCTTCAGGAAAAAAATTTTTTCTTTTTAAGACAAATCTATTATTTTAGTTGTATGTATATTATGAAAGACCTTTTATTTTTAGGTAATTGCGAAACTCTCATTGACTTAAATTATTTTGTGCAGATTTACATATCATAAGCAAGGTGCTATCGAGACCGTCGGTACTTAGGTGCTGTTTTTTAGCACCTTATGTACCGTTACGGTTGAGAGCAGTGAAAACGTGCCTTGCGTTGATATGTGAACATTGCACAAAAACTCTATGAGTAAATTGAGTTTCGCAAATGCCTAGACTTTTATTTTTGTGGAAAGGAGATGAAATATGGAGGATAAAGAACTTTATAAGTTAATCATAAATAATTCTGAAGAAGGACTGTATCAGTTAATATATAAGTACAAGGGATATGTATGGAGTATTACAAGTAGAGTTCTTCTGGGACATGATCAAGACATAGAAGAATGTGTGTCAGATGTTTTTTTCAGATTTTGGGAACATCGTCATTCTCTTGATATAAAGTATGGAAGCATAAAAGGTCTTTTAGCATGTATGGCAAGAAATACTGCTATCAATCGATATAATCGCATAAAAAAAGAACAGTATTTAAATATCGAAAATGAGTGCCTAGTTGCTGATGATGAAATTGAGAGTTTGATTGAAGATGTCTATCAAAAGGAGGTTATTGAACTGATTTTAAGGGATTTAAAGAGTCCACATAAAGAAATCTTTATAAAACGGCATATTTTTATGGAAAAAATTGGGGAAATCTCTGACGACATGCACTTGGATGAACGCCAAGTAAGAAATAGTTTGTATCAAAGCAAATTAAAACTTAAAAAGGCATTGGCAAGGAGGAAAACAAAATGAAGCAGGATTTTTTGAAAACAATAGGAAATTGCAAACCACATGAGTCTATATACGATGAAAATATCAGTACAGAAAAAATTTATAACAATGTTTTGGAGAAAATTTATTTTGCCAAAAAAAGAAGAAAGAAAAAACTTTTGTTTGGATTTGTTGGTGGATTAGCCACTACAGCAGCAATTTTTTTCCTGTTTCTTTCATCATGGAAGTTTATGGATGGGAAAAATCAGACTGCACAAATTGAAACCACAAATAATGATAGTTTGGAAAAAAATCAAACCATGCAGATCCTAACCACAGATAATGGAAGTTTAAAAAAGAAATATGATGCCAAAGTTGTCTTTTGTGTATATGAGGCAAAACAAAAAGAGCAGGTAATTACGGCAAATTATATGGACTCTATGGAGAAAAGAGAGGTGGAAGATGAGAAAGAAATAGTATTAGGAACATATAATCCCCTGAGTAGTGCAGTTCCGGGATATCCAATCATAGTTTCAGATTCTAAAGATAGTGATGTAAATGTGAATATTTCCATATTTGCTTCACAAGGTCAATTACTTCAATGGAATCAAGAAACAGGTCATGTCACAGAATTAGGACAAAGTGGCACATTCAAAAATGGTGAAAGAATTTTTTGGTCACCATTAAATAATGGTAAATTGGTGAAAGAAGCAAAAATAGAAGCTAAATTGTTTGTTTCAGATGAATTGGAAAGTACTGTAAATGTCAAAATTGTTGAGGAAACAGAAGGGGTATATACAGCAAAAAGAATCAAATAATTAGGAGGTAGTGGATATGAAAAAAGGATTAATTATAACAATATGCAGTATCGCAGTCGTATTCACAACAATAGCAGCGTCTGCAGTTTATGCAGCTCAAACTTCAACAGTTGAAAAGGTAGGAACTAGTGATGAACTAACCAATATTACAACAAAAGATACAGCCACAAGCAGAGAGTTAAATAAAAATCCAGAAGCGAAATTGGAAGGCAATAAAGATATTGCATTAAGTGAAGTTTGTGATATTGATAAGGTAATTGATTTTGAAAAAATTAAGAAAGAAAAAGGTGTTCTTAAAGAAAAGAAGTTAATGACTTATGGAGAGTATTTGGACACAAGTTCGCTGGATAAACAGGAATTGACTGCTATATCAGAAGACCGGCAGTTATGGGTAGTTAAAACAGAATACGCAGATGGATATGACCATCCTAAATTAGGTTATCTTGAAGATGTTACAATGACAGAATTATATGATTCTGAAACTGGAGAATATCTAGGAAATGAAATTAAAGCGAATCATTATAAATCAGAACGTCCATAACAAAGAAACTAATATGAGCTTAAACGTAACTGTCCATGGTTCTGAACAGTTACGGAAGATTTAAAAAAGTCTCAGATTATCAAGTAATTGATAATCTGGGACTTTTTATGTAACAGTTCAGCTGGGGGGCTAACTTTTTTTTATTCATAAGATGATGATATTGAAGTTGATATGGTTGTTTACTATATCAGTCAACTTTTTCAAGCTTTGCAAATCCAGCTAATAGTTTCTTTTGACCAGCATTCTCAAAGGAAACAGTGACTTCGTAATCTTTTGTGCCTTTTTTTAATTCCAAAACAGTACCTTCTCCAAATTTCTGGTGAAGTACCTTGTCCCCTTCTTTATAGGCTGGTGGGTTATCCAGATGTGAAGAAGAGGCTGCTGTTTTTTTTGCTTGATAAGGTTTTTCAAAGTGAAATCCCTTTTGAATCATAGGATTATCTCCAAAAGGATTTTCTTTGGATGTACGGTTATAACTTCCCGTTGCGGCAGTCTGGAATGTGCTTCCACCACTAGCATTTATAAAGCGGAATGGTTTTTCCTGTGGTACAGGCTCAGGTGACACAGTGGTTTTTCTTGGACTGTAAATGCTGTCTGGCATAGATTGCTTTAACAGGTATCTTGGTATTTCGTGTATAAAACGGGAAGGTTTATTAAAGCGGATTTCACCATTTTGCATACGTTGTCTTGCACAGGTTAAGAAGAGTCTTTCTCTGGCTCTGGTAATTCCTACATAACACAGACGGCGTTCTTCTTCCACTTCCATAGGGTCATCAGCAGTAATACATAGATAACTTGGGAAAATACCATCTTCCATACCACACAGGTAAACATAGGGAAATTCCAATCCTTTTGCACTATGCAGGGTCATAAGGGTGACTGTATTGCGGTTTTCCTCCAAACTGTCAATATCTGCAACCAGAGAAACTTCCTCCAAAAAAGCACCAAGAGAGGTATCTTCTGTGGCATTATCAAGGAAGGCAGCAATCTTATTTTTAAATTCTTCAATATTTTCAATACGATTTTGGGCTTCTGCAGTCTGTTCGGCTGTTAGTTCTTCTATATATCCGGTAGCTTCCATAATTTCCTCAAATAAATCCATAATAGAATAGTCATCCTTAGTAAGCTTGGATTTCAGAATCTCAATCATACTGATAAAGGAAGAAACTTTTGCTGCACCTCTTCCGATTCCCGGGATATGCTCTACATCCAGACAGGCTTTATAAAAACTAACATCATTTTTAATGGAATACTCCATAAGACGGTCTAAGGTTGCAAGACCGATTCCACGCCTTGGAACATTGATAATACGCCTTATGGAAACATCATCCCTTCCATTGTGAATGGTGCGGAGATATGCCAGAATATCTTTAATTTCTTTCCTTTGGTAGAAGTTTACACCACCAACTAATTTATATGGAACATTTCTTTGAATTAATTTTTCCTCCAACAGACGGGACTGGGCATTGGTACGGTACAAAAGTGCAAAATCCTGATAGTTAGCAATACCACTTTCAAATGAAGAAGCGATATCCTGGGCGATGGCTTCTGCTTCTTCATAAGCTGTATCAAACTGGGTGAAACAAAGAGGTTCACCTTCTGCATTTTCTGTCCATAACTGTTTCTCTTTTCGCTCTGTATTATTAGCAATTACTTCGTTTGCTGCCTCCAGAATTGTTTTGGTAGAACGGTAATTTTGCTCCAGACGGATTACTTTTGTATCAGGGTAGCTGCTTTCAAAATCCAGAATATTACGGATATTTGCACCACGGAATTTGTAAATGGACTGATCATCATCACCTACCACACAAAGATTATGTACCACTTCCCCTTCAGGATTGGTGGTGGTTGCCAGCAAGTTCAAAAAGCGGAACTGGACATTATTGGTATCTTGGTATTCATCTACCATAATATACTGGAAACGTCTCTGATAATAGGCAAGTATTTCTTTATCATTTTCAAAAAGTTCTACTGTTTTAAAAAGTAAATCATCAAAATCCAAGACATTATTTTGGTGCAGGCGTTTCTGATATTCCGTATAGGCTTTTGCATAATGAGTTTTCAGTAAATCACCGGAAGCTTCTAAAGCATATTGTTCTGGTGAAATATAAGAATCCTTTGCAGAGGAGATAGCATTTAAGACCGTCCGTTCTTTAAATTTCTTTGGATCCATATCCAGATACTTGAGAATCTCCCGCATAAGGCTTTTCTGGTCATCTGTATCGTAGATGGTAAAATTAGTACCGTAACCCAGACGGTCTATATGACGGCGTAAGATCCGGACACAAGTAGAATGGAAAGTGGTTACCCACACATTCTCAGAACCATATCCAATCAAATCGTCTACCCGGTCACGCATTTCCTTTGCTGCTTTATTGGTAAAAGTAAGAGCCATAATATTCCATGGATTCACACCTACCTCATCCATAAGATATGCAATCCGGTGGGTAAGAACCCGGGTCTTACCAGAACCTGCCCCTGCCAGAATCAGCAGAGGACCTTCATTATGCTGTACAGCTTCTAATTGTTCTTTGTTTAATGTATCATATATACTCATATTATATCAACCTTTCAAAACCAAACGTATGTTTTATTATATCACTTTATACATGTTATGACAAGAACTGTTCTTCATTTTTTATAGAAAGTTTGTAGTAGTCGTTACTGTTCACTTACAAGCTTGACACTTGCTGTCAAGCTATGTGCCAAAACATAGAACAGCCAAGAATCCAGTCATGCAAAAGTATATGTGCAAATTCCCATTCATGAATATTTTGAACGGGTGGAACGGATATAAAAGCTGTAAAGAAGCAGTAGAAAGCCACCCAATATTACAATTCCTATAATTAAAATTGCACACTGAAGAAAGAAGGTATCTGGGAGAATCCGGATAATGGAATCTGCATTCCAGTCAAATAACCAGTAGTCTCCAGGAAAGAAAATTTTATGAAAATAAATAAAGGTTTTCTCCCAGAAAAAGGCACAGCATACGCCAAGAAGAATTGGTACAGCCAATGTAGTAATTCCCCAAGTGAATATCTGTGAAAATGTAATTTGTTTTCTTTTTTTCAGGAAGTATATTATTAAAATTACAAAAGAACAAATGGCAAGGAAATCAAAAATGCCAAAAACAATCTTTACTTTAGCAAAATGCCCAATAGCAGCTGGTGAAACCGAAAGACTGGGAAGTGTCAAGGCACCGGAATAAAAAGGGGAACAATAGTCAATTAGGGCATTATAATTGGCAAGGATTTCTTCTTTCACAAGACCACTATGTTCTTCCAAAGAGAGAAAGGAAATATCCCAATAATATAAAGGGCGGAAGAAAATGGCAATATTTAGCCCAATACCAATAAAAAATAATAAAAATAAAAGTCCCAACAGACAATCTTTGGGGTTAAAACGGTAATGCATAATAGATCCTCCATATAGCCGAAAATAAAATCTTTGGTAACTAATTCTGAACAGTTACAATCCTCGTTCTTTTAGGTCATGTACCAGATTCACATAAAATTCCCTTACGTCAAAACCAGAAATATTTTCACGATTTAAGTCAATCATATCTCCATGGGAAATACCTCTACCTGTTGGAGTGGATATAAAAATAAAATTTTCTCCCCATTTCATAGATTCTGTTGACACCAGTCCGTCGTTTTCACCATCAAAATGTTTTACCAATGGGTAAGAAACATTTAGAGGGAATTTTCCGCTGGATGCATGGTTCATTTTTGAACCAACACTTTGGCAAAATACTTCTGGTGTATCGGAAAGAAGTGAATTTCTGTCCTGACAGGAGGAGGCAGTTAAGTCGTTTACTGCACTTAAAAAGTCAGGATCAAAATCTCCTGCTTTTTTTAATGCCGCATTGTATTTGGAAGCAATAGAATCACAAAAACTTTTTGGAAGTGTATCTAGTAAATAATCTGCAAAAATACATCCTTGATGTGGTGTGTTTATTGTGGTAAGGGATGCCACATAAGGTGCCATATTAAGCTGGCTTATGGCATAGCGGCTATCAAGACCGCCTTTGGAATGAGCAATAATATTTACTTTTCCGGCATTAGTTTCTTGTAGTATTGCCTGGATTCTCTGGGCTAATTCCTCCCCACAGGCAGCAACGGAGGCAGCAGACTGCTGGTTACCATAGAAAATAGTAGCTCCATATTTTTGTAACTCTTCCGGGATTCTGCCCCAATAGTTTAAAAAGTGGAAATCACGGAAAAAAACACCATGAACAAATAATAAAGGGTATTTCGTTTTGCAAAGTTCTTCATGTTGATGTTTTAAGGCAAGTAAATATTTTTCCTTTTCAAAAGCTGCTTCCTGTCTGGTTAGCCGGATAATATGTACAAGAGCAAATAATTGAATAATGGGAATCCATCCACAAATCACACCAAGAATTCTCCATTTAATACCTAATTGTATGGAAGTGGCATATACACGAAGAATGCCATTCCAAAATAAAACGCATTCCATAAGGATAACCAGAACAAGATGAATCAAAAAAGCTGTGATATTATCTGGTATGGTTTGATAAGCAAAGTATATGCCAAAAAGTACAGAAAGCAGTGTTGTAAACAAAAATAGCTGGAGCAATAAAGTACCTTCTGCTAAAATGCGGTTTCGTAGTGGTGTATTTTTATCTGGTATGATATTGGGCGAAAAATTTAGGAATAGAAAAAAGATTCCTCCTAATATATACAGTAAGTATTTTAGTGAGGAGATATTAGGAAACATAAAGGAAAAGGCATAAAGATGAATAAAACAAAATAAAAGTATGCCAGTAGTAATTGATTTAAAAATTTTCATAATGGTAAGTTCTCCTTTTTGTAAACATATTTTCGATATTTCATTCACGGCTATGCTGCAAAATGGTAAGTTATTTTTAGTATAACACAGTTACTGTTCACTCACAAGCTTGACACTTGCTGTCAAGCTATGTGCCAAGAAC
>CAMWUK010000111.1 GCA_947177415.1 uncultured Clostridiaceae bacterium | reverse complement strand
AAGGAATATTGTTGCAAAAAACATGCAACACGCATCTGGCACGCAAAGTGTGCAATCCCCTCATGAATGAGGGGTTAGGGGAGTTGATGTGGGCTTGCCCACTTTGTTCTTTTATCATTGATTTGTTTTTCGTTGGGCATAGATTCTGGCAAAGATTTCTTCTTCTGTTTCTGCTTTTTTTTCTGTCTGGTTGTTTGCATTTAGATCAAGAGCGGCTTGTTCATTAACCTTCAGTGTATTGGTGTTTGCAACATATTCTATACGTCCATCACCAAGTTCATGTTCAAAAACCGTTTTATCTGTGACTGCCATACTAAGCTCGTTTATCAAATTAAATTTTTCATCCCGTTTCATAATAGTATCCCTCCTCCGTGAATGAAGATGTAAAGTAGTGGTCAGCACAGTAAATGTGCAGACCTATCTGAACTGTTACAATTAGTTGCTATAATTTTACAATATATTTTTTTGGAAGTAAAGAAATAACTAATCGGAGGTTACAAAAAGGTTACATGTTTGGTTACAGGTGTGTATTGGTTAAAATAAAGAAAATAAAAACAAAACTTGAAAATGTAACCTTTTTGTAACTATTATCCAATATGTGAAATTTATGGAAGAAAAGTGCAGATAAAAGAAAATATAGTTATGGTGGGATACAGACTATAAAAGAACCAAAAAAAGAAAGAAAAGGAAAAGAAGGGGAAGTGACAAAAATAACAATACGTATGTTCTGGGTTTTTGGATGAAAAAAAGTAAGGTAGAATTGTGTCATGAGCAAAAGCTCAGTTCAGAGGAGAATACAAAAAATTATTTAGGTTATAAAAAAAGAAAACGGAGGAATTAATTATGATGAATAAGAATTGGAAGAGAAAAATATTAACAGCAATGGTGGCAATGGCATTGATTATGCAACAGGTTGGAGCAAGTAATATTGCTTCTGCGAAAGAGAATATGGAATACATAGAACAGGAAATGGAAATAAAGGGAGCTTTCCATGACAATGATGATTTGGATGAATGGGAAGATGCAGATGATATAGATGAATGGGAAGATGCAGACGAAGAAGATGAATGGGGAGATTCAGATGATGCAGATGAATGGGAAGATGCAGACTATGAAGAAGATGATTATATAACAACATTCTATATGGAAGATTTAGACGATGAGGATGACACAGATGAAGAAGATGAATGGGAAGATGCAGATGAAGATGAAGAAGATGAATGGGAAGATACAGATGAAGAAGATTGGGTTGAGCCTTCTATGGCAGTATCTTCTTTAACATTAAAGGCTGGAAAATCATCCAAAATTGCAATTGATGGAGATTGGGAAGAAGTAGTTTGGAAGTCAAGCAAAAATTCTGTAGTAAAAGTAGATAAAAATGGTAAAGTGACAGGTGTAAAGGCTGGTAAGGCAACTATTACAGCAATTGTTTATTACTATGATTATACTGAGGATCTGAATGAATGGGAAGATGCAGATGAAGAAGACGAAGCAGCAGATTATGATATAGCTGAAGAGGAAGATGGTGAATTAGTAACCAAGATATTAAAATGTACAGTAAAGGTTACTGCTACACCATTAAAGATTAGTGCGAAAAAGGTAAATTTAAAAGTTGGAAAAAGCAAAGTTTTGAAAGTGACTGGTGCTACAGGTAAGGTTAGTTGGAAGACTAATAATAAAAGAGTAGCAAAGGTAGTAAATGGTAAGGTTACAGCATTAAAACCAGGAAAAGCAAAAATTACTGCTAAAGTTGGTAAAAAGACTTTGACTTGCAAAGTTGTAGTAAATAAAAAATAAGTAAAATGGTAAGTAAAGGCATTGCACAAGATTTAAGTGTAATGCCTTTCTTTCATGGTGGTGCCTCGCTTGCGAGTGAACAGTAACCTTTGTTCTTATTAGGATTTTAATAGTAAAGATTTCACTTGACTTTTTATATTTTAGATAGTATCATAATAATATAAAGTGGTTATTGTTAAAATGATAAAAACAAAAATGGAGGTATAAATATGAAAAAGACATTGATTGTAGTAGATATGCAGAAGGATTTTATTGATGGTGCTCTTGGTACAGATGAAGCGGTAGCAATTGTAGAGAATGTAAAGAGAAAGATTGCAAAGTATCAGGCAGATGGGGAGGAGATTATTTTTACAAGAGATACCCATCAGGAAAATTATTTAGACACCAATGAAGGAAAATATTTACCAGTGCCTCACTGTATAGAGGGAACAGAGGGATGGCAGATTCCGGAGGATATTGCAGTAGAAGGAGCAGTCTATCTGAATAAACCAAGTTTTGGTTATTTAGATTGGAAGAAATATCATTTGGAAGAAGTAGAATTGATTGGACTTTGTACAGATATTTGTGTGGTATCCAATGCTCTTATTATCAAAGCTCTCTATCCTGAAATAAAAGTAAGTGTAGATGCAAGCTGTTGTGCAGGAGTAACACCAGAAAGTCATCAGGCAGCATTGACCACTATGAAAATGTGCCAAGTTGAAGTGACTGGGTAACAGGATTATAGAGAAAAGGACAGGATTGATATGATTCAATATAATGGACAGCAGATCAAAATAGGATATTTTCCAGATAATACTTTATTGCTAAAGAAAGAAGTACTGGAAGAAAAAGTGGAAATCAGATGGTTTTTTGAACACAATGAAGAGTTGGTGGCATTATATTTTCTTGTACAACATTTAAGAGAACATGGGGTAAAAGAAGTACAATTAAATATGCCTTATATTCCAAATGCCAGACAAGATAGAGTGAAAGATGCAGAGGATGTATTCACATTAAAATATTTTGCAAAGCTTATTAATGAAATGGAATTTTCCAAAGTTACTGTGTTAGATCCTCACTCTTATGTAAGTGAGGCATTGATAGACAGATTGGAAGTGCGGACTCCTCAAAAATATGTGGATCAGGTAATCCAGAAACTGGAGATAGAAGCAGATAAACAAGTGTTATTATTTTTTCCCGATGAAGGGGCATGCAAACGTTATAGTACCATGTTTGCAAAACCTTATGTATTTGGAATGAAGAAGAGAGAATGGAAAACAGGGGAAATTAAGAGTTTAGAGGTTTTAGGTGAGACAGACCGCATTATGGATAACAGAGTTTTAATTGTGGATGATATTTGTAGTAGAGGAGGTACATTTCTATATAGTGCAAAAGCGTTAAAGAAGCTTGGAGCAAAAGAAATATATTTATATGTATCACACTGCGAAAATACGATTTTAGAAGGAGAACTTCTGAAGGGAGATTTGTTGGAGAAAGTATATACAACTAATAGTATTTTTACAAAAGAACACAAAAAAGTGGAGGTGCTAGAGTATGAATAGGATAAATCCAATGTTATTGATTGACTTTTATAAAGCAGTACATGCAGAAATGTTACCAGAGAACATAACCAAGTCGGTTTCTTATTTTACACCAAGGATGAGTCGGGTGAAACAGTGGAATAAAGTTGTAATGTTTGGTTTGCAGGGATTTATTAAGACTTATTTGATAGACTATTTTAATGAGGAATTTTTCAACCAGCCCTTTGAAAATGTAATTGGCGAATATAAAAGAATTATGGACAATACACTTGGTGAAAATACATACAAGATACAAAAAATTGAAAATCTTTACAAATTGGGATATCTGCCTATTGAGATAGTGGCATTACCAGAAGGCACAAGAGTACCAATGCATGTTCCTATGTTTGGTATAACTAATACCCATCCGGATTTTGCATGGCTTCCACAGTCTTTGGAAAGTTTGATTTCTGCCGAGAGCTGGCATCCAATGCTTGCTGCAACTGTGGGATATACCTATAGAGAAATTGTAAACCGGTATTATGATTTAACCTGTGATGATGATGTTCCAAGGGCTAAAGCATTGGGAGCATTTGATTTCAGAGGGGAAGAATGTACAGAATCTGCAATAAAAGCTGGTGCAGGCTGGTGTTTATCATTTTTAAATACAGCAACTGTGCCTGCAATTCCATATTTAGAGAAAAATTATAATTGTGATTGTACAAAAGAACCAGTTGCTTTTGGAAGTCCAAGCACAGAACATTCTGTTATGTGCAGTAATTATGCTGTGGATGGTGACGAAATTACATTACTTAGAAAATTGCTTACAGAGATTTATCCCAATACAAGTTTTAGTGTAGTTCTTGATTCTTATGACTATTGGAATGTAATTGAAAATATTCTTCCGCAGTTAAAAGAAGAAATTGGGAACCATAATGGTTGTATGTTAATGCGTGGGGATTCCGGGGATTGTGTAGAAGTAGTAACGAAAACAGTATTTCAGTTATGGAAGGAGTTTGGCGGTACAGTAAATAGCAAGGGATATAAGGTGCTAGATCCTCATGTCAAGGCTATTTATGGTGATTCCATTACTGTTCAGAGATGTGAACAGATTTACCAGATTCTTATGGCAAATGGCTTTGCCTGTTCTAATGTGGCTTTGGGAGTAGGTTCGTTTTCTTTCCAGTGTATTGAGGAGGAAGGCATTTTAAAGCCTTTCACAAGAGACACCTTCAGTTCTTGTATTAAGGCAACCTATTGTGAAATAAATAACAAACCATATCCGATTTTCAAGAATCCAAAAGAAGGTGGATTTAAGAAGTCGCAAAGGGGATGCTGTGTGGTATTTGAGGATAACAAAGAGTTGAAGTTTAAGGATGAATTTGATTGGGAATCTGCTTGCCAAGCAGATAATTTATTAAAAACAGTTTTTCGGGATGGTACTCTTATAAAGGAACAATCATTAGGAGAAATAAGAAAAATTTTACATGAAGGTGGATTTTAAATGGATATTTTTAATACAATAGAGATAAAAGATAAATGTGTAAACTGGATTCGTGAATTTTTTGCATATAATGGTTCAAATTGCAATGCAATTGTGGGCATATCAGGAGGGAAAGACAGTTCTGTGGTGGCTGCCCTTTGTGTAGAAGCATTGGGAAAAGAAAAAGTATTTGGTGTTCTTATGCCATGTGGGAAGCAAGAGGATATAGATATGGCAAGAAAACTGGTATCACATTTAGAGATAGAATATATGGAGATAAATATTGCCAATGCAGTAAAAAGTGTTTTATCAGAGATGGAAAGTTTAGAAATTAGTGAACAAACAAAAACAAACCTTCCTGCAAGAATCCGTATGGCGACTTTGTATGCAGTGAGCCAGAGTAAAAATGGAAGAGTGGCAAATACCTGTAATCTGTCGGAAGATTGGGTAGGGTATGCAACCCGTTACGGAGATGGGGCAGGAGATTTCAGCCCTTTGGCAAATCTTACAGTTACAGAAGTGCGGCAGATAGGAACTGTATTGGGACTTCCAAATGAGTTGGTAAACAAAGTGCCAATAGATGGTCTTTGTGGTAAAACAGATGAAGAAAATTTAGGATTTTCTTATGAAATTTTAGATACTTACATACGAAAGGGAATTTGCCCGGATGAGAAGATAAGAAAACGGATTGATGATATGCATGAGAAGAATAAATTTAAGTTAGAGAAGATGCCAACATTTGTGTGGTGAAGAGATTGAAAAATAGTAATAATTCCGTAACTGTTTAGCTTATGGGTTGAACTGTTATAAGGTATTTGTTTAAGAACAGATACCTTATTTTTTTCTATATATTCACTTTTATTGGACTGATGTCCACATGAGGATTTTTACCAGCCATTATGGGAAATTATTAGATACTATGTATATTCTGGAAAAATCCGAATGAGGGGTTCTGAACAGTTACGATAATATAAATATATTTGCATGAGTGTTTCATAAACAAGGATGCATACAAGTGCAAAAGAAGCACTTGGTGCTTTACGAACCTTGTAGCAGACAGAGTGCAAGGTTCGTTTTACCTAAAAAGAATGAATATATAGAAAAATTGTGATATAATATGACTATGTAAAATGAATGGAACTTTTCTCTATATTTAACTCTTGTTAAGAGAAAGGAATGGATATTTATATGAAAATATGGAAAATGCGTTTTGATTTTGATAAATATAATTTTTTAACTCCAGTAAAACGATTTACAGTAGATGAATTATGGGCTTTTAATGGGCATTCTTTAGTAGATACATGGAAGCCAAGAGAATTTGTACTTGCAAAGAAGAATGGACAGGAATTGTGTGATGCACCAGGATTTGAGTTCCTTATCTTGAGTCCAAAAGCATATGCTGCTTTAGAATTTGTTATGGGAAAATCAATTGAAGTGCTTGATGTCCTATATGGTGGTGAAAGGTATTATGGTATTAATATTTTGGCAGTACTTGATACACTTGATTATGAGAAGTCAGAATTTGAAACTTTTGATAATTCGGAAAAAATAATGGTTATTCATAAATATTGTTTTAGAAGGATAAAAGAGTTGGAACAAAATCATATTTTTCAAATAAAAGAAGAAGGATATTATTTTGTTTCTAATGAATTTAAAATGGTGGTAGAGCAAAATCACCTAAAAGGCTTTCGGTTTCAGTTGGTATGGCAAAGTGATGTGGAGGAGATGAATATAAAGGAAGAACATAAGGAAAATAGTAAGGATGCCTTTTCATATGAGTATATTGCAGATATTGATGCCAAAATGGAAGGAGAGCTTGAAAAAACGATAAAACATGCTGAAAAGATTTTCCATATTAAAAAAAATACTGATGGGAAAGCTATTGCTCAGCAAATATATGAAATTGTCGATGGAATATTAGAAACGCATTCTTTTCCAAAAGAATATAATGATATTGAGGATGTGGCAGTAGGGTTAGGTACATTATATGGTCATGCACTATGTCTTGCATATGGCTGGAAGTGGAAATTATTAGGGCAAAGTAAAGAAGATGCTTGTATTAATGTGGTTTCCAGTGATAGACAATATAGCCATATGCCATTAGCATTTATGTATCGAATTCTATCTGAAGAAAATATTAATATAGATGGTTCCAATGATAACACAGTCCTCTTATTATTTAATATGATTGGGGAAATTAAGAACAAGAAAAGTGAGAGGGAATTTTATCCATTGAATTAATGATTAATTCAACAAGCTAAATTTTATATAAGGTAAAAATAGCAAAGAATCTTTGGAATTTGGTGGAGATGGAAAGCAACATTACTTTTGCAAGTCTAAACTGTTGAATCAATTTCTGTATTGGTATATTTTAGGAGGATATAAATTTGAAAAAACAAGAAAAAAGAATTTTCCTACCAGAAGGGTTCTGGCAGGAAGAATATAAGAATGAGCTTCAAGATGGGAGTGTTCCAGAGTCTGTTCTATTAAATCAAAAAAGATTATGGCTAAAAGACCAAACCATATCCTGTGAACCTATCCGGTATATGAAAAATCTGAAAAAATTGGTTGTACATAATTGTGTGTTAGAAGAGTTTCATTGTGTGTGCGAAGCAGAAAATATTAAGAGAATGACTTTTGTGGGAAGTACCTTTGACAAGGAGGATTTGTCTGTACTTACCCACTGCAAATATTTAAAGATGCTAAGTTTAAACTGTATGTCTGCCAAAGGAGCAGAAAAGTTGTGTAATATGGATTCTCTTAAAGGTTTTTCCATTAGAGCCGTTACAGATTTTTCATATATGGAATTACAAGAGTTTCATAAACTCACAATACTGGAAGTAGAAGGCATGAATTTTCATGATTATTCTTTTTTGACAAAGATGGAAAAGCTAACTTCATTGGAAATCAAAGAGGAGGGAATTCGCAATCTGGATTTTCTTCCAAGTCTGAAAAATTTGGTCACATTTCGTATGGACGATGCCGCACAAGATGAAGGAAGCCTGCCACAAATTCAATGTTTGAAAAAGTTGAAGGAATTCTGTTATCCGGTTAAGGACTTGTCTGTTTATCAGAATCTACCTAAATTAAAGAGAATTGGTGTATGTAATGAAGGTTTGCAGAATATAGATAGTCTGGCAGGCAGTAATGTTAATGATGTACAAGTCTTGTCTGTTAGAAGCGACGAAGAAATGAAAAACATAATTAAAGAAATAAAACAATATGTCGAATTGCTTTCGTATGGTGCGAAGTGGCAAAAAGGAAAAGAAATCAATAGATAAATAGGCACGGTTGAATTGTTACAACTTTGGAGGATTTTAGAAATGTATCGAATGACACCAGAAGAAAAATCTTATTTGGATCAATATAATATAGAAGATTATGATCGTCCTTCTATTGCAACGGATATTGCAATTTTTTCTATATTAGAGGAAGGGGAGCAGGACAATTTCCGTAAACTGCCAGAAAGAGCATTAAAAATTTTGCTGATTAAGCGGGCAGCCTATCCCTATAAAGACTGTTGGGCATTGCCTGGCGGATTTTGCAGAAAAGGGGAAGATGTTTTAGAAACTGCGAAGCGGGAATTGTATGAGGAAACTAGTGTAGAAAGTGCATATTTACAACTGGCAGGTATTTTTGGAGAAAAGGACAGAGACCCTAGAGGGTGGATTATTTCCCATACCTATATGGCATTATTTGATGGAAAAAACCACAAGTTGCGGGCAGGGAGTGATGCGTGGGAGGCAAAATGGTTTACAGTAGGGCTTTCTATAAAGGAACAGGAAAAAACAATAGAACAGGAGCAGGTTCATCTGTCTACACTTTATGAATTAGTACTATCCCATGAAGAAAGCGGAATCTGTTTCCGCATACAGGTAAGGGAGCATAAGGAATTTGTGCAGTACCATGAGAAGGTGCAATATGAATGGATTTCAGGGGAAGGAATGGCATTTGACCATGGGAAAATTATTATGCATACTTTGTTACAGTTAAGAAAGCAGGCAAAGCATGATTTGTGTCTGGCATTTGATTTGGTACCAGAATATTTTACATTGGCTCAGTTGCAGCGTACTTTTGAATTGATTCTGGATGAAAAACTTATTACTCCCAATTTTCGCCGAAAAATAGCAGATTATGTGCTGGAGACAGAAAAGTTTGTAGAAGGAGAGGGACATAGACCTGCGAAATTATTTAAACGTAATGTAGAAGCTTTTTATAGTTGAATGATAACAAAATATTATAAAGGAAAGAGTAACCATCCATGTCTTAGAGTCAGGGAATGGTTACTTTTTTAGAGAATTGACGAATATGGCAGAGAAAGTAGAGAAGAGAATGCACACAAGTGCAAGGTTCTACCTAAAAAGAGTGAATATATAGAAATTATTTATGTTTTCACATAGGAATCTCAACTAAAAAACTGTCTTTGATTCAAAAGGGATATTTGTCAGTAAAGTTTTTAGTTGCATTATTAATATACAATGAGGAACATGTACAGAACAGATAAGCAATATTAATTTTTATAAATAGACATATTATTCAACGAAAGAACGATAAAAGTTCATTTCCTCCTCGGAAATTTCATAGTAGAAAATCAAAAATTCCTCTGGAACAGAAAATCCTTTAATACTTTCTTCCGACACTGTCATTTTGATAATATTTTTATCCTCATATAATGTAATGGTGGTATTTTCTTCCAGTTCTTCTCCACCAAAGCGTGCAACGGGGTACTTGTATGAAGTCAAATAGTATTGCTCCTTTGCTCCCTTTAAGTCTTTTTTTAATTCGTTTTGGTGTTCTTCTGTATCTGAATCATCAAAAATTGAATATTGGTTATAATGATACAACTGTTCTTCATCACTTATTGTTTTTATAAGTTCATTATTCTCCGCTGAATATATTCTAATTTCAGCTAAGTTATCTAAATCCTCCATAGTATATTTTTCTTCTCGCTGTGTGGAACACCCCACACAAATACATAGTCCAAACACAAGCAAAATAACGATTTTAATATAGCTTTTCTTATTCATCTTTCCCTCTGCTTTCTATAAGCAATTTACATGTTGTAATCAATAAGCAACAAAACAAAATTATGATAGGTGCATATGGACTCCATGTGTTTGTTATCATTCCAATCAAAACTGCAACCACTGTAACTGGCAATGCCATATATACCCAACGATACCTTTTCATATGACCGCTTTTAGGGGGATGTTCTGTATTTTTAATGATAATGCTGTCAATGTGCATAGACATTCCCGCCCATATGATAAGTGCTAACCATACCGTATCAGCTATCCATTCAAAAACATTGCAAGTTGTCTGTCCGAAATAAATCATTAAAAAGCGTCCTATTTCAGAACTTACCAAAAGAATAACCACTCCTACAATAATCATAACTGCATATTTCTTTCTTCTGCTTTCCCTCTGTTTCTTAAAGTCTCCGAATACCTTATCATCAAATGCAAGGTGTTCATTTTTGATTTCCTGATACTGTTTGGTTTGCAAAAATTGCCAAATAATAATGATTATCCCTGCTATCATTGTAAGCCAGTAAAGAAAAGACATTATCATGCTATGGTGTCCAAAACAATCAAAGACATTTGATAATACAAAAAGGCTTATCCCTCCCGTAATCTGCTGTACATTCTGCCTACTGTACGATAAATATCCGTCCAACATCTCTTGGCTGATATAATATCCGATGTTTGATACAGCTTTTTCTTCTGATACTTTTTTTTCTTCGCAATCCTCTTTCAGTAGGTAATCCATTGACACTCCAAATAGGTTGCTGATTTGTATTAATTTCCTTACTTCTGGCATTCCTTTATCATTTACCCATTTCCCTACTGCCTGTCGGGATACCTCCAATCTTTCAGCTAAATCCTCCTGCGTCATACTGTTGTCTTTCAACAGTGCTTTTAATTTTTGTCCTAATGTCATTTTTATCTACCTCCTGCAAATATTTTACTTCTATGCAATAGATTAAAACAACCAATCTGTGGTTTCATCTTGTCAACTTTGTGTTTCGTTCACTTTTTTATCGGCAATTTCTGCATATTGTATGTATTGGAAAATTCGATTTGTCATAAATCGGTTGGGGCAGATATGGTAGTGCATACAAAGAAGAAATAGAAAATCATTCTCTGAAAAATTAAGTTAGAGAGTAAACGGCTTCCTAATATTTTTACATATTCTTATTATCTTTAGGACTTTGAACTATTGTTTTATATTTTGTAAGTGAATAGTAACTATTCAGGTAGAAACACGCATTTACTGCGTGTTTCGTAAAAAAAAGTAAATTTTGATTGTTCTAAGCCTTTCGCCGAAGGCGAATTTTCATGGGCTTAGAACGTGACTGTTCATGGTTCTGAACAGTTACAGTGAATAACAAATAAAGAGAAATGCTTAAAATCACGTTATAAAAGATTCTAAGCATTTCTTATTTTGTCAAATATCCAGACTATCTTCAGCATCTATAACTAGCTGCATTTCATTATTTAGATAAAGCCTTGCATATTCAAGCGGATTGTCTATCGCCATAGCATTTAGCACATGATTCGTTCATGTTGTGGTCTTTAATCCTTCTTCTACCTTGTTAGAGTTCATAACAACAGGGGAGAGGAAATAACATAAGGCAAACTCACCTTGTGCAAATTTAGTATTTTCAACGGTTAGAGCAATTCACAATAATATAATAGTTATTAAATCTTTTAGATTTTGTAATAATCCAACTGGAATTTAATGTTCTAGTTAGAACCATTTGCAAGGGATTGTTAAAAAATAATCTGCATTTTCTTTAAATCCAATTTTCTCATAAAAGCCCTTTGCCATATCTGTTTGTACTAACCACTCTGAACTTTCACATGCATTTATACATCTTTGTACAAGCTCTTTACCTATACCTTTATTTTGAAATCTCGGCAAAACGGCTAAATCATAAATTATTGAGCGAAAATGTAAATCGCTTAAAACTCTTACACATCCCACTAAATGTTCATCAACCCATGCAGAAAAAACAAATGTTGAATTTATAAAACCAATATTAAAATTATCAATCATTGCTTGTGTTGTTTCATCTTCTTTTGCCCAGCCTACCGCAAGAAATAATTGGTATAACTCATTACATGGTAAATCTTTTTTAGTTCTATATTCTACACGCATTTTGCAAACCTCTCTAAATTTTACTTTACAATTATCTCATAGTTAATGCTCATACCTGCATATCCCGCATTATTTGGTTCTTCACATTTATTTATCTAAACCCAATATCCATAACATTTACCTCTACAAGTATTCAAATCTTATTTTTTAGATCCTCAAATGCTGATTTATCTCTAATCAATTCTTTTAATAATAAGTTATATTGCTACTCAAAGATTTCTTTTTTAAATTTCTGTTTTCATCATAATAGAATCACTTTCTGCTGTTTTTTCCTTTTTACAACCTTTCATTTGTTGGTTTAATTTCATTGTACCATAATCTTTAATGACAAACAAGGAGAGCTAATAGGCTGGATTCTTGGCTGTTCTACATTTTTGGCACATAGCTTGACAGCAAGTGTCAAGCTTGTGAGTGAACAGTAACAATTCATATACTGTCGATAGAATCTGCTTTCTTGTAAGCACACTGGCAGTTGCCGAAACAAAAAAGAAAGCAAATGAAGATATAAAGAAAGAAGTCTGATGTGAAGAGGGAAGTGTGGGAGAACAGAAACCAAAAAGAGTATGGAAAAAGAATTGAAAAAATAAGTGATAGTCTATATCATATACATATAGGAATGCAGTAGCGAAGGGAGGCTTGAAATGGGAGAAGTATTAGAAATTTCCTGCATTATAAAAAACAAAGATCACATCATTAATTTATATGAATATATGAAAAATATACCGAATAATGAGAATCTATCCGAAGAAATTGAAATGATGGATAATTGGTGCTGGGAAAATGTATCCAAATTAGATTCATTTAATATAGACACTGTTATAGAATATGCAGAAAGTAAAATTATTTTAATAACAGAGCAAATGATAGATGGATCTAAAGGATTAGATATAGAAGCTATATCTAGAAATTGCTATAATGTTGAAATTTGGTTTAATAAAAGAGATGAATGTTATGATGATATAATGAACGATTTATTACAATTAATATTTAAGAATATCATAGAGGATATCTATTTAATTGCAATTGGTAGAGAAATCCTGTTTGATTATGATGACGATTTTTTGAAAATGGATAAAAAATCCCATAGTATTGATACTTGGATTATTTCAGAAAAATATTTTAGGAATAAATGTATAACAACATATCATGAATATGATATCCAAAAAAGAATAATTGAGAAGAATGTTATATTTGTCATGTCATTACAGAAGAGAAATAGTTAGTATTTGGTTTGTGTTTAGTTGATTCTATAAATTGATATTAAAGTAACAGTTCAGCCATGTCATTCATATTTTGTCAGAATATAACTGTTCAGAGCCATGAACAGTTACGTTTAAACCCATAATAATTCGCCTTCGGCGAAGGGGCTTAAACATCGTAAAATTTACTTTTTCTTACGAAACACGCAGTAAATGCATGTTTCTACCTGAATAGTTACGCCAGAATATACAACATGGCTGAACTGTTACATATTAAAAAATGGAGGGATATGAAAAGTGCTTACAAAAGATGAGGCATTTTCTTTTTTAGAACAACATCAACCAATGCCAAAGGATGACGAATTAAAAGAAAGTGAAATAAATAAATATGAAGAGGTTAGGAAATATTTTCTTGATAATCCTGACGAAAAATGTATTCCATTATTTTTGAATTCCTTTGGAGGAAAGGATGGATTGGGTGTATACCAAATGGTAGAGGATGTTATTTTAATGTATGATAGTGAAATAGTGTTACCACATATATTAAAAACATTAGATAGTACCTATGAGGGTGTGAAATATTGGGGAATTCAAATTTCATCAAATTTTCCATCTGAGTGTTTGTTTAATCCATTAGTTAATTTATTGAAATTGAAAGATGAAGATATTAAATCAGCAACAATAATTGCAATGGCACAATTGGCATTAAATAATATAAAGAAAGAGGAAGTGATTAATATTTTAGAGAAAGAATGTAAAAGAATATCGGATGAGGACATCAAAGAATTCGCTGAAGAAGTATTATTAGATATTCAGAACAGTACTTTATAAAGGTTGTTGTGAATGCTGCCTGAGTCAAAAGTATTTTTAGAGGGGCTTGATGGTATGATTGATATGGTTGAAATTTCTTTTAGCAAAGTATAGGTATTACATATGACAAGTAACAAAGTAGCAATGATAACGTTGTACAAGTGGTATTGGAAAAGCTTTTTCTATTAAGATTGCATAACAAGGATATGATATTGAAAATAATTCAGAATATCCTGATTTTAAAAATTGTGACCAGATATTAAAAACACTTCAATTAATTGGCATCATGGTACCTGTCCAAGATGATTATTGTGATCGTGCAATTTTTTAGTGTTTAATTGTAATTGGGATAAGGAAAATGGTGTGGGTGTATGCTTGATTGGAGATACAATAGAGGAAGTTGGATTTCAGGGTATTGCTTTGTGATTTTTTCACAAGTCGGTTTGAAAGCAGGAAAGATTTGTCGCTAACCAGTATTTCATCCGTTAATTAATTTGATTATGTTTCCATGAAGGATGCCCATTAACCTAAAAAATGAATATGGTCTTTAAATTAATTGAAATGGCTCTCGTCAAAGGTGAGCTGCCCCATGAAATTAATTTAGAGAGACATTAGGGAAAAATTTGATTTTCCAGATAGACAAACTGGAAATTAATTAAACTTTATCAATAGTAAATACAATCTCTGATTTTCCATTAAAATCTTCATATTTACTAC
>CAMWUK010000110.1 GCA_947177415.1 uncultured Clostridiaceae bacterium | reverse complement strand
GGTGTTTCGCTGGCTGGCACATCCGTAGCTGGTGTTTCGCTAGCTGGTGCATCAGTTTGTACAATAGTACCATTAGGTTCAATCATATATGATTTCTTTACAACTACAGTCTTACCTGCTTCATCTTTCATGGTTACTTGTATAGTGTGACTTCCAGCTGCCGGATTCCATGTATAAGTATCCTTTGCAGATGCAGCCTGTACAACTTCTCCATCTACGGCAAATTCGTATGTGCTGGCTCCTGTCTGGTTATATCCGATTGCTTTTAACTCTAAAGCAGTTCCCTGTAGCTGTGGTGAAGACTTATCTGCACCAAAGTTTACTATCATTGTGGTAGTGTCAGGTATAGTGGTTGCTGGTGCCTCACTGGCTGGTACTGTACTTACCGGTGTCTCACTGGCTGGTACATTAGACGCTGGTGCCTCACTGGCTGGTACATTAGACGCTGGTGTTTCACTTGCTGGCACACTAGAGACTGGTGTGTTGCCAGTTGGTACTGGTGTTGCTGGTGTTGGAGTTTTTGTTACATCTCCCCCCTGTCCTCCATTACCATTTGGATTTCCTACTGCCGCAAGTGGTACAGTAATAATATCTAAGTCTTGTTTTTCATAAGATGTATTATCCTGTGCTATTGTATAATCCTCCATCGCATTATCTAACATAGAAGGATCATGAGGAATACAGTCTAATGCTGATGTCTGTCTTGTTCCAAGTCCCATTATTCCAATACCTGTTGATTCAATATATGCTTTATCAATTCCTAGTGCTTGTAAAGGTATTGTATATGTAAAGAATGTATCATATTTTCGGTCATGTCCCTGTGCCATAGCATCTTTATACTTAGAACTGTCATAAGCATCTGAAGGATCCTCAGGACCATCTATGTGCATAATTTCCGGTGAAATACTTCCATCCTCAATCTTATAAGTAATTCCGACATCTTTAAATCCTGCTAAGTGTTCTGCATAATCAGTGTTTCCATCTGCATCTCCTGTAAACAATCCCGGATTTCCTGTTCCCTTTGCACTTGCAAAAAGTAAATGGTCAATTCTTGTTTCAAATTCCAGATTACACTGCCAAATATGACCTTCCCTATCTGTAGGACACTTCCCTGTCATCGCATTTTTCTTGCCAGTATTAATTGCAATAACTACTGGTATATCTGACATCTTTCCACCCTCTAAAAGTGGTCCATCACCTCCCCGTGACCATGTGTCTGTTGTATTTACCATTTCTAATCCTATGTAAAGATTATCATTATCCCATGCAGCATATAAACCATAGCAGTCTGCTACACTGTTTTCGTGTGCACCATGAAATGCATTTGGTACATCCCATGCACCACTTCGTGCAACTAGCATATCCTGTGTAAAATCAGACATTCCCGTAATGGTTGCTTCCTTTCCAACTTTTTTATCTGGATTGGTTGCATAGTAGGCATCTGTTTCTGCTGCTGTATTCACTTCTGCCGCATCTGCTACGATTTCAAACAAACTCTGAATCTTCATAACAGCATTTCCCATAGCAACCATTCCAGAAGCCTGTTGTCCTGCTGCTAATTCTTTATCAAATACTTTCTTATATGTAAATGTCTTTGTTGCAGTTCCTGCAGTTACAGTTAATGTAACATCTGAATCTGCAATCTTACCCTGTCCTAAAACAGCCGTTGCTTTTCCAGTAAAGGTTCTTACAGGACCATTATCTACACTATAACTACCATTCACACCTTCACCTACATTAATTTCAACTTCCATAGTTTCTGTGGTAAAGGAGCTTCCATCTTCCTTAGAAACTTGAATGGCTGCTACTGGTGCTTCTGTTACAGGTGTTTCTGTTGCAGGAGTTTCACTTGCTGGTAGCTGTGTAGAAAGTATTGTAAATTCCGGTGCTTTGTTTGCCTTTTTTGCATTAGGTGAAACAGTTGCAGGTGTATCGTCTGATACTGTTTTCATAGTTGTACCGTCATACTCCATGTAACCCGTTACAGCATATCCTTTTGCCATTTCTCCACCAGAAGGTTCTTGCCATGTATCATTATTATTAAAGATAGCCAATACTTCATCTGTTACTGTTTCATTGGCATATACATAGTAATCTCCCTCTTCTGTCATCTGAGTTCCCGGCCATCTTCCTACTGGTTCTTTTACTGGTGTTGTATCTGTGTACAAATACAAATATGGAGCTGAACTCAAATTCGTAAATACAGATTTTTTCACTCTGACTTTCAAACCTGTTGTTACTGGTGTTGTGCCTGTAGATCCTGTTGTATAGGTATAAGTCTTTGTAACATCTACCGTTTTTCCATCCTTACCTTTTGCTTTTACATATAAAGCATAAGCATCCCCATTATTTTCTGCACCCTCACCAATTTTAACTGTTGCTTTTCCATTCTTGATCTCTGTCCAGGCTGCTCCATCATTACTATAATATGCATATTCAGCATCTTTTACTGTAATATTTGTTTCAAAAGCATTAGCAAAAGTACCATTATCTTTTGATACGCTAATACTTGCAGCACCTACAGGTGTTTCTGTAGCCGGGGTTTGGCTAGCAGGTGTTTCTGTAGCTGGTGTAGTGGTACTTGGTGCTTCTGTTGCTGGTGTTGTTCCATTTGTATCATATAATACTACAAATGAATTGCCCTTTACAGAACCAGATACTTTACCTCCAGATACCGTAAAGCTTCCGTTCTGTCCGCTGGCATCTTCATAAGTACCATCCTGCAATCCGCTCAAACCACTTACTTCAAAGTTCTTGCTGCCACTGTCATAGTTTGTCACCACCAAACCTTTGTTGCCACGCTGGATAATTGCAAGACCATCCTTTACAGAAGTTGTTTCTCCAACATCTGCCATAGCATTTTTAAATTTATTTACTGCGGCAACTTTTTTATCCTTCCAGTCAAAATTTCTGGTACTTATACCAAGACTACCATCAATCCTATTGCTATCATCACCTTTACCACAATTGCCACTATCGCAGCCACAACCACTTGGTTTAGAACATCCATCCGGTCTTGCAAAATAAAGTGCTTGTGCATCTGCTCTTGCACCTACCGTAGACCATGCAAGCATAATCTGTGCATCAGACATATAGTTCGCATGTCCTTGTAATCCTGTACTTCCCCAGTGGTTCAAATATGTATCATGGTTTTCTACCCATGTGATTAACTTATCAGCAGAAACTGTTCTGGTATAGTCAAAAGCTGTTTTCTTAGTTACTTTTGATGCACCACCTTGTACCAAGTCTTTCATATCCCAGCCTTTCTGGCTCTCAGTGACTTTGATACCATCATTTACATAATATTCATCCGGTACAGGCATACCATTTAAAATTTCGCCATATACCAATGCATCCGGTTTCTTTGCAGAAACAGCTGCACTAATTGTCTTCCAGAATGTGTCTCTGGAATTTCCAGAATCACTGGTTGTACCAATATGTTTTGCAGCATCATAACGGAATCCTCCTGCTCCCATATCAAGCATAGACTCCAGATAGTTTACCATTCTCTGCTGTACATCTTCACGACCTGTATCAATATCCGGCATACCAATATTAGAACGCACCATCATTTCACGGTCATTATCAAATGCTCCTGTAAACTTCACTCCCGTATTGTGAAATTTGTCATTTGTCCACCAAGAGTCTACTTCTCCTTTTCTATCGCCACAAGCTCCCTGTCCGGTTCCTGCCATGTGGTTTGCTACTACATCCACAACTATAGAAATGCCATACTCCTTAGCGGTTGCACACATTTCCTTGAACTCATCTGCGGAACCAAGGCTGTTACCAAATTTATAATCGTATGGCTGGTATAATTTCCACCAGTCATTATTGGTTGATGCTGATTCACAAACCTGACATGGTGATACCTGAACCAAAGAATATCCTGATTCTGCAATGTCTTTCATGTTCTTTGTTACATCAGTAAATTTCCAGTCCCATGCATGTAAAATGTTACCTTCCGTTGCGGATACTAATCCATAATTATTTGCAGCATCTGTCTGGGTTGCTTGTTCTGCTTCAGCCACTGCTCCTGTTCCATACACAAAACTGCCATAAGTGTTTGAACCAGATGCCAAAACAGGTGTACTACCAAGAATAGTGGTAGTTCCCATCATAACAGCCATCAAACTTCCTATCGCTCTTCTTTTTAAGTTATGCACTTTTTATTCCTCCTTTTTCATAAATGTGGCTGACCTGTCAGACCACATAGGACTTCTGGTTTTTAATACCTTTGTCCTATTATTCTTTACACATCAAGTAAAGAATCCAATTTTCACTGTATTTATTATATAACAAATTTTTGCTTTTTTCCAATACAATTTTAAAGTATTCTTAACATTTCTTTAATAATTACGCCCCTATTCCTTTGTTATTTTTTTCCTTATTTCATTATTTTTAGCTTATATTTTTGTGTATTATTTACAATTCCGCTTTTTTTCACAAAAAAAAGTATACAATTTGTAACAGTTCAGCCAGGGCTGAACTGTTACTACAATTTTATCCTCTTTGTTCTGCTTGCATAAAGTTTGTGCATGTAACGGCTTTTCACAACATATATTAGGAAGACAAACGAAAAAAAGGATTTTATTATGGATTTTCATACCTTATCACCTGAAGAAGCACTGAAAGAACTTCATACCAATGCTACAACTGGTCTTTCTGATAAGGAGGCAAAAAAACGTTTCAAACAATATGGAAGCAACTCTATGCCGGAACCCAAAAAGAAAAGTCTGTTTTCCCATTTTATTGCTCAATTTGCAGACTTTATGATCCTGGTTTTGGTAATTGCTGCTGCTGTATCTTTTTTTGCATCTATGTTAGAAGGAGAAATCAATCTAGTTGACCCTCTTATTATTCTTGCCATTATTATACTAAATGCCTGTCTTGGTGTATTTCAAGAACACAAAGCAGAGCAGTCCCTAGATGCTTTAAAGAAATTGTCAGCCCCAGATGCCACAGTTCTCCGGGATGGAAAAACCATACAGATTCCAGCAAAAAATCTGGTTCCGGGAGACGTAATTTATCTGGAAGCAGGCAGTTTTGTCCCTGCTGATGCCAGATTATTATCAGATGTTTTGCTAAAAGCTGACGAATCTGCCCTAACCGGGGAGTCACTCCCTATAGAAAAGCACACAGATTTTGTTTTTTCTGCAGATACCCCTATGGCAGAACGAACGAATCTGGTATACTCCTCTTCCATTATTACAAATGGGCGTGGAACAGCAGTTATTACCCACACTGGTCTTTCTACCCAGATTGGTGCCATCGCACAAATGATTTTGGAAGATAATGCCCCTGCTACACCTCTTCAGAAAAAGTTATCCCAAACAGGAAAAATCCTCGGCATTGCTGCTTTATGTATTTGTGTAGTTATTTTTCTTCTTGGAGTTCTGGGAAACCGGCCTGTATTAGATATGTTCCTTACTAGTGTTTCTCTAGCTGTTGCTGCAATTCCTGAAGGTCTGCCATCTATTGTTACAATTATGCTCTCCATTGGTGTACAGCGTATGGCAAAAAATAATGCAGTCATCCGAAAGCTTCCAGTAGTAGAAACTTTAGGCAATGCTACTGTAATTTGTTCTGATAAAACCGGAACTCTTACCCAAAACAAAATGACTGTAACAAAATTTTGTACACAGGACGGTCAAATGGACTTATCTTCCCCTACAGGTAAATTTGCCCTATCTCTTGGTGCCCTTTGTAATAATAGCCACACCTCAAATACGGACTTTGGTGACCCTATGGAGCTGGCTCTTTTGTCTGCCGGGGAAAAATATAGTATTTATCAATCCCGTCTTGCCAGTCTTTCCAGACGGCAAGCAGAATTTCCTTTTGACTCTGTCAGAAAATGCATGACTACAATATACCATTCCAGCAGCATATTTCCAGAAACTTTAAGAAAAGAATCTTATCTTAGCATTACCAAGGGTGCTCCTGATGTATTACTTCCCCGTTGTACCCATTATTATGACAATGGTACATTAAAACCTCTTGGCAGGGATATTTACCAAAAGCTCCTTGATTATAATAAAGAAATGGCATCTAATGCCTTACGGGTGATTGCCATTACCTGCCGTACCCTTCCTTCACTCTCCCGGGATGCTGCTCCCAGCCAGATAGAAAAAAATCTTATCTTTGTAGGATTATTTGGACTTCTCGATCCTCCCCGTCCTGAGGCTGTAGAAGCAGTGCTTACTTGTAAACGTGCAGGAATACGAACTGTTATGATTACGGGTGATCATCTTCTTACTGCCAGAGCTATTGGGGATCAAGTTGGTATTTGTGCAAACCAAAAAGCATCCATTACTGGTGTAGAATTGGATGCTTTATCAGATGAAGAATTACAAAAAAATGTAAATCAGTATGAAATTTATGCCAGAGTATCTCCTTCTCACAAAGTCCGTGTAGTGAATGCTCTCCAAAAACAAGGCAATGTAGTTGCCATGACTGGTGATGGTGTAAACGATGCTCCTGCTTTAAAAATTGCTGATATTGGTTGTGCTATGGGCAATAGCGGCACAGATGTAGCCAAGAATGCAGCCGATATGATTTTAATGGATGATAATTTCTCTACAATTGTAGAAGCTGTTAGGGAAGGCCGGGGAATCTATGACAATATACGAAAAGCCATTCATTTTCTCCTATCCAGTAATATTGGTGAGCTTATGACAATTTTTACTGCTATTTTGTTTGGGCTTTCCATTCCGCTTCTTCCGGTACAGCTCCTTTGGATTAACCTAATTACAGACTCCCTTCCAGCAATTGCACTTGGAATGGAACCCCCAGAAAATGGCATTATGCGAAGACCTCCCACACCGAAAAACAAAACTTTGTTCTCTGACGGTCTGGGTATAAAAATTGTGGTAGAAGGCTTGATGATAGGATCCCTTGCACTTACTGCTTATATATTGGGATGCAAATATTGTTCTGGTGCTTCTCTTGTCCTCGGCCGTACTATGTGTTTTGGTGTGCTTAGTCTCTCCCAGCTTTTCCATGCTTTTAACATGAAGAGTCTGACTGCCTCTTTGTCCCAAATAAAGCTTACCAATAATCCAAAACTTATTTTTTCTTTCTTTATATGTTCTGCTTTGTTGGTATTGGTAATTTCCGTTCCTCTATTGGCTAATGTATTTCAGGTAACTCCACTTTCCTTATTCCAGTGGGTATTGGTTTGGTTTCTGTCCTTCCTGCCTATTGTAATTGTAGAGTTTCAGAAAAAATTATCACAAAAATAACCATTCAGCCAAAATTATCCTCCAGCCCATCACTCTGTGGATGGGCTGGAACCATAACATACTTTTCAATTCTGTATCCTAATTTGTTCGCCTTGTATTAATGGATATCTATTTAGCAGTGTCCCATCTAAATTTTCCTTATACATATCTACTGCTGTAATCTGATGATTCCCATAAGTAGTATAATAATAAATTCCCTTATCCCCATTACAGCAGGATGTATAAATAGTAATCTCATACTTTCCCTCTCCTACATCACAACACCCCCGCTGTTGTTCCACAGATCCCAGGATATGAAAAAACTGGTTGACACTCTCTGCTTCTGTATCTTTAGAAACAGAATTCATTTTTGTAAAAGCAACCCTGACAAAACGGGATTGGGAGGATAAATCACCAGGAAGTCCCAAAGCTCCCATACCACGGCTATATGTGTGTAATGGTAATTTATCAGAAAAATGATTTTCAGGAGATTTTGGAGACAAATGCATATAATCATTTAGCCGAAACATTTGTTCATTGAATGGTGGATTATTTGTCAATACTCCCACTGGATTGTCATAAATCTTAATCCCCTCTTTCATGGATTCTACTGTTATGGTTTGGTCACGATCCGCAATAATCCAATGAAGTTGGGCAGGTGGTAATTCTTTACTGAAAGAAATATTCGTAAGATTAATTCTATCCAGCAATTCCCTTGCCTCATTTACTGTGGCACATTGCCCAAGTATCCATGGTATAAATTCAAAAGAAGCTATATTATCTTTATCCTCTACCTCTTCCTTATAATCCGCATTGCCCACAAAATTCAAACCAGCCATACCAAGCCCTTTTTCATTCACTGCATCATAATACAATGGATAGTCACATATAACATGTGCCATTCCAATCATGGCATAATGTTTTTCCATAGTCCCCATACAGCGAAATTGAAAGAAATAATTACGTGGGGTTATCGTAACTTCATCCCCATAAGAAAACTCATAATCCAATGTGCGGCCAAAATAAAAATCCTTTGTTTTATAAGTTGCTGCTGTACACATAAAATCACCTCATATAATTAAAAATAAATGTAACTATTCAGATAGAAACTCGCATTTACTGCGTGTTTCGTATGAAAAATGAAAGTTGATTGCTACATGCTACGCACTCCCGCAATCACCAACTGTATTCGTATTCCGGGCTGTTGCCCTACATACTCATACAGTTTAGCCAACCAAATGTCTATATTTCTTTGCAAGCAAGCTTGCACGAAATATAGCCGTTTGTCAGGACTTTCATAGTAAATTTTACAATGTTTAAGCCCCTTCGCCGAAGGCGAATATTCATGGGCTTAAACGTAACTGTTCATGGTTCTGAACAGTTACAAATAAATTTCCATTCTCCAAGTCCCTGTTAAATATTTATTGAAAATCCTTCGTATATTCCTGCTGGTACATCCTCTCCAAAAGAATATTCTTCCATATTCCCCACTTGCTTTCTAATTATATTTTGTATCTTTTACCATGATTATACACTATTTTCTTTCATTTAAAAAGTAAATAATCATCCAAAGCCTAACTATCCTTTATACATTGTTTGGGTAAATATTGTAACGCAATTCGCTTCTCAGGTTGTGTATCACACAAATATATCACAATTAAAAAGAACCATTCTAATGGTTTCATGATAAAATACACCACATCTGCTGCACCCTTTGTCCGAATTAACTTTGCAACAGGAAAACCATAAGTATCATAAAGATTTCTAATCCATTTGTGGAACAAAGGCATTCTTTCTTCTATTATCTGTTCAAAAGCATTTGCAATGCATAGCTGCCTGTTTACCACTATAGGATATCCATGACGTTCTCCCATACGAAGTGGTTTAACGATTCTGGAATGTCCCATTGCTGCAACTGTACATAAATAATGTCCCATCATAAGTCCATCTGGCAAATTGGGCGGTGCAATTTGTTGTGACAATCTCCATTCTGCGGTTTCTGTCCATGTCTTTATTATAATATCTGGTGTCTGACCAAACAAAGCAAGGATACAAATCATAATTCCCATAAAAGGCCATAAAAGCACAAATGCTATGGTTGGCCAATAAGTTGCATTTGTTAATTTTCTGCTAAAATAATTCAATACTGGATGACCTTCATAAACATAGTGATGGTGTAGTTCCATAGTGTTCCACTCACTAATTTTATATCGAACTGTTTTAATAGCAATTATAATATAATTTAAAGGAAAAAGACAAAGCAGGCAATACTTCTTTGAAAAAATCTGTATGCACCATATTACACATTCTATAATTCCTATATACATTGCAGCTATTGATAATACAATGATAAGAGGTGGCATTTTCTCTAACTTGATAGAAGAAAGCAAAACATATCCCATAATACCTATTGCACCAAAAAAGAAAAAAGCAAATTTTCCTCCTGTCCATATAGGTTGATGCAATTGTATACCTTTTACTTGCTTATACCATTCTATATTCCACTTAATATCAAAAAGCCAAATATAAAGTCTAGTGTATAAGAATCCTAGAACAATCGTAATATATTCAAACCGTTTTACTATTTTAGTCCATTCAATATCTTTTGGTATATGGAATAGTGATACAATATGAATGAATGTTAAAATAAAATGATAAACAAAAAATATACTAAAGAAAGGCCATATAAATATGTCTGTATCTAAATCATTATATCTTTGCCCTTTTATCATGCATATAGTATTTTCACCTACTATTAATATCAACCCTACTACTAGTGAAATAACAACGGAACACATAATAGGTCTTTCTTTGAATCTATCTTTTATTTTCACATTAACCACCTCCTTCTTTAAATCTTTCTTTCATTTTCTAACTGTATTCGTACTCTATATTTTACCATTATTTTCATTTCAAATTTATAATACCATAACCCTTTCGGTATTTCAACGAACTTGTGGCTTTTGTCAAGGTATGTCGTAACAGTACCGTTGAAGGTTGACCTGCTAGTTACTGTTCACTCACAAGCTTGTGAGTGAACAGTAACACCTGCTACAATAACTATACTATCAAACTTTATGTGTTTTGACATAATTCCAAAATAATAGTATAATAATTTTATGCAGATTATTAGAATGGGATTTGAGGGGAAGTGATCTTATGGCAGTATCAAAGTTTCCAGTAACGAAACAGCCTTATGATGCAACATTAGAAGAAAATATGTCTATGTACGACAAACTGCCGTACAAACGGAACGAGGATATGTGCAATGCCTCAACATTGGCATTAGAAACTGGTAATTTAATCAAGTATTACCGCTGTACACAAATAGATTCTATTGATATCAAAACACAGGATGAACATTTTTCAGCCATTGCTGATGCTCATATTCAGGCTTATGAGAAGGAGCTTTTAATGCTTCATCAAAAATTTCCCACCATTTATGGTTCCTTAGAATTGGAAAATTCCTCTGAGAATCCTCCTATGTTAGAGGAAGATTCTCCTACACAGGAGAAATAGTGGTTGGTACATAACAACAAAAGATTTAAGAAATGAGGTAATATTTATGAAACTTTGGGGCGGTCGCTTTACCAAGGAAACAAATCAATTGGTACATAATTTTAATGCATCCATTGGTTTTGACCAAAAATTTTACAAACAGGATATTGCTGGCAGCATTGCCCATGTAAGTATGCTTGCCAAACAAGGTATCCTGACTGATGAGGAAAAAAATGCCATCATAACCGGACTACAGGGTATTGAAACAGATATCACTAACGGCACTTTAGTTATTGATGGAACACACGAAGACATTCATAGTTTTGTGGAAGCTCATCTTATTGAGCGGATTGGCGATGTAGGTAAAAAATTACACACTGGAAGAAGCCGTAATGATCAAGTTGCTTTGGACATGAAACTGTATACCAGAGATGAAGTTGTTGCTTTGGATGGTTTATTAAAAGATTTACTTTTAGAACTTCATAAGATTATGGAAAATAATCTGGATACCTACATGCCTGGATTTACACACTTACAGAAAGCACAACCAGTTACATTAGCACACCACATTGGTGCATATTTTGAAATGTTCAAACGGGATCGTTCACGTTTATCTGATATTTACAAACGTATGAATTACTCACCAATTGGTTCTGGTGCTCTTGCAGGTACAACTTATCCATTAGATCGTGATTATACTGCAAGTCTTTTGGAATTTGAGGGTTCTACCAGAAATAGTATGGATTCTGTATCAGACAGAGATTATTTGCTTGAGTTATTATCTGCACTTTCTACTATTATGATGCATTTAAGCCGTTTTTGTGAAGAGATTATTATATGGAATTCCAATGAATATCAATTTGTGGAGATTGATGATGCTTATAGTACTGGAAGCAGCATTATGCCACAAAAGAAGAATCCGGATATTGCAGAATTGGTACGTGGTAAGACAGGCCGGGTTTATGGAGCATTAATGTCACTTCTTACCACTATGAAGAGCCTGCCTTTGGCATATAATAAAGATATGCAGGAAGATAAAGAACTTACCTTTGATGCTATTGATACTGTAAAAGGCTGTATTGCTTTATTTACAGGCATGATGGCTACTATAGAATTCAAGAAAGATAATATGAATAAGAGTGCCAGAAATGGTTTTACAAATGCAACTGATGCTGCAGATTATCTAGTAAACCATGGTGTTCCATTCCGTGATGCTCATGGTATTGTTGGTCAGCTTGTATTATTCTGTATTGAAAAAAATATTGCTCTGGATGATATGACATTAGAAGAATTTCAAGCAATCAGCCCCGTATTCCAAGAGGATATTTATGAAGCAATCAGCATGGAAACCTGTGTAAAAAAACGTAACACTATCGGTGCTCCTGGTCAGGAAGCTATGAAACAAGTAATTGAAGAAAATCGTAAGTATTTAAATGAATAAACCAAGGTAACTATTCAGGTAGAAGCACGCATTTACTGCGTGTTTCGTAGATTATTCTCGACCTTAAACATAGAGAAATCCCCTCTTTGTATATTACCACAAAGAGGGGATTTTCTTTTCATAATATGATTACTATTCTTTATACTTCAAACAACAAATCTCCATAAGTAGGAACTGGCCAATATTCTTTACCAACCATCATCTCCAACTCATCAATTGGTGCTCTTAATGCTGCCATATCTGCAAATACTACATCCTTGAAGAAGATTGCCTGTTCTTCTCCCTCTTCTTTCTCTGCTGCTGCTTTTACAGATTCATCTAACTTTTTAAGAGCTGCCTTCGCCTGTGCTAAAAGACTTGATGATTGTGTTAACAATTCTTTCTGGACACTTGTGTCAGCTTCTGGACAAGCAGAAACCACTTCATTGATAGATCCTGCAAGGTCTGTTACATAATTGATTACTGCCGGAATATATCTCTTGCTTGCCATATTAATCATAGTCTTCGCTTCAATGTTAATCGCCTTTGCATATGCCTCATAATTAATCTCTACACGAGCCTCTAACTCAGTTCTATTCATAACTTTTAATCTTTCAAACATTTCAACTGTTCTGTCTGTTATCATCTCCGGAATTGCATCTACCATAGTCTTTGTATTTGGAAGTCCACGTTTTTCGGCTTCCTCTACCCAGCCACCTGCATATCCGTTTCCATCAAACAGAATCTTCTGATGTTCTCTCAACGTCTTTTCAATTAAGTCATGCATTGCAGTGCTCTTATCTTCTGCTTTCTCCAACTGATCTGCAAAATCGGATAATACATCCGCAACAATCGTATTTAAAATTGTGTTAGGTCCTGCAATGGATAAAGAAGAAGCTACCATACGGAATTCAAACTTATTTCCTGTAAAAGCAAAAGGTGATGTTCTATTTCTATCTGTTGCATCTCTGTTTAAATCAGGCAATGTACTAACACCTGTTAATAATTTTCCGCCGGCTTTACTTCTTGTAGCTTCTCCTGTCTTAATTAACTGGTTTACAATATCTGTCAGCTGTTCTCCTAAAAAGATGGAAATAATTGCAGGAGGTGCTTCATTGGCTCCTAATCTGTGGTCATTACCCGGATTGGATGCAGACAAACGAAGCAATGCTGCATTTTCATCTACTGCACGGACTACAGCGGATAAGAACAATAAGAACTGACTGTTTTCATGAGGTGTCTTACCTGGATCTAATAAATTCTTACCTTCATTAGTAACCAATGACCAGTTGTTATGTTTACCAGAACCATTTACTCCTGCAAATGGTTTCTCATGTAACAAACACTCTAATCCATGACGCTTTGCTACTTTCTTCATAACTTCCATTACTAACTGGTTATGATCGGTTGCAATATTTGCTGTTGCATAAATAGGAGCCATCTCATGCTGGGCAGGAGCAACTTCATTATGCTGGGTCTTAGCTAAAATACCAAGAGACCATAATTCATTGTTTAACTCTTTCATGTATGCTGCAATTCTTTCTTTCAATGTTCCGAAGTAATGGTCATCCAATTCCTGTCCTTTTGGAGGCATTGCACCAAATAAAGTACGACCTGTAAAAATCAAGTCATCACGCTGTAAATATTTCTCTCTATCTACTAAAAAGTATTCTTGCTCTGGTCCTACTGAGCAACTAACATCTTTTACTGTATCATTGCCTAGACATCTCAACACACGGACTGCCTGTTCGCTGATTGCTTCCATAGAACGAAGCAATGGTGTTTTCTTATCCAAAGCTTCTCCTGTGTAAGAACAGAAGGCAGTTGGAATACAAAGAATAACCCCTGCTGCATCTTCTTTTAAGAATGCTGGCGAAGTACAATCCCATGCAGTATATCCTCTTGCCTCAAATGTAGCACGGATTCCACCATTTGGGAAAGAAGAAGCATCTGGCTCACCTTTTACTAATTCTTTACCTGAAAATTCAAGGATTACGCCGCCATCTGGTCCTGGCTGAATAAAGGAATCATGTTTTTCTGCTGTAATACCTGTCATTGGCTGGAACCAATGTGTATAATGTGTTGCACCTCTCTCAAGTGCCCATTCTTTCATAGCATGTGCCACTGCATTCGCTACTTCCATATCAAGTTCCTGACCATTTGCCATAATGTATTTTAACTTCTTATATATTGGCTTTGGTAAACGCTCTCTCATTACACTGTCATTAAATACATCTTTTGCAAATACTTGTTCAATTACATTATTTCCCATTACTCTTTCAACATCCTTTCTTTTATGTATAAGAGACTGTTCTCTTGGTATCTGTTTCCAAATTACCATCTATTGGTAATTTTACCACTATTGAAATAGTATACGTTATCTCAGCAATAGTGTCAATTAGGAATCTGTCATAAGTGGAAAAATTATTGTGCGCACCCAAGATTCTCTCTTTTATAAATTTTCCCAAAAAACACAAAAAGGTGTCCTCAAATAATTGAGAACACCTTTGTTCTTATGACCTCTTCTGTCAGAGATTATCATACCACAAACAAAAACAATATGCAAGTATTTTTTTTATTTGTTACTGTTCACACCTACGGTGCTAACAGTAACAGAATCCAGCCTATTTATAA
>CAMWUK010000109.1 GCA_947177415.1 uncultured Clostridiaceae bacterium | reverse complement strand
CTTTACGAACCTTGCAGCAGAGTGCAAGGTTCTACCTAAAAAGAGTGAATATATAAAAAATAACCTTATAGGCATATTTTTGCATAATGAAAGATAGAATAGTAAAAAAACGGTGATATTTTGAAAAGAATACTTAGTATCATGTTGTGCAGTATGATTTTTGTGTTGCAGCTGACGTCTGCTACATATTCTAAGGCACAAAAGACGGAAAATGAAACATTAAATCTTACCTCAGCTTCTTATGTTCTTATGGAGGGAAGTACAGGAAAATTACTTTGTGAAAAAAACAAAGATAAGGAATTAATGCCTGCAAGTATTACGAAAATTATGACCTTACTTTTGATATTTGAGGAATTGGATAAAGGAAACATAAAAATGAGTGATACAGTAACGGTAAGTGAGTATGCTGCAAGTATGGGAGGCTCTCAGGTTTATCTAGAAAGTGGAGAAACTCAAACCGTTGAAGACATGATAAAATGCATTACAATTGCTAGTGCAAATGATGCTTGTGTAGCCATGAGTGAGTATATTGCTGGAACGGAAGAAGAATTTGTAAACCGTATGAATCAAAGGGCAAAGGAACTTGGGATGGAACACACCAAATTTATGAATTGTTGTGGTCTGGATGATACATTAACAGAGGGACAACATTATTCTACTGCTTATGACATTGCCCTTATGTCCAGAGAATTGATAGTAAAGCATAAAGAAATACAAAAATATACAACTACCTGGATGGATGAAATTACACATGTAACCAAAAAAGGAGAAAGTGCGTTTGGGCTTACCAATACTAATAAACTGGTTCGGACTTATCAGGGGATTACCGGATTAAAAACAGGCTCTACCAGCAAAGCAAAATATTGTTTATCAGCAACCGCAAACCGGAATGGTATGGATTTGATTGCAGTAGTTATGGCAGCTCCTATGCCATTGACAAGGTTCGTAGAGGCTGCCAAGCTTTTAGATTATGGTTTTGCGAATTGTACAGTTTATCAGGATGAAAATAAGGATTTTGTTGAACAAAGCATTACTGTAAAAAAAGGAACAAAGGAAAAAGTTGGAGTAGAGGCAGAAAAACCATTTTCCTATATTTTTACCAATGGAGAAAATCATGATAAAATAGAAAAAAAAGTGCAATGGAAAGAGCAGGTGGAAGCTCCTATAAAAAAAGGAGAGAAAATAGGTGAAATCATTTATAATTATGAAGGTGAAAAACTTGGTGTGGTAGATTTGCTGGCGAGTGAAGATATTAGCAGGGCAGGGTATATAAATTACTTGAAAAAAGTGTTAGGTCAATACTTTATAATGGAAAATACATGATAAGATATTGACAATTTTACTGTAATACCATAAAATAATTAAGGTTTATGTGTATTATAAAAGAAAATGTCTAGTCTGTTTTGGTGATTAGATATAAATGTATATTCTGTAGGTTGGACAGAAGACTTTAGGAGGGAATTTATGAAGGCATACACTGAGATGAACAAAGAAGAACTTTTAGAATTACAAAAGGATTTGGAGAAACAATATCAGGCAGCAAAGGATATGAAGTTGTCTCTTGACATGTCAAGAGGTAAGCCTGCATTGGCACAGCTTGATTTATCTATGCCAATGATGAGTGTTTTGAATGAAGATTCTGTATTAAAAGCAGAAGATGGTACAGATTGTAGAAATTATGGTGTATTAGATGGAATTCCAGAAGCAAAAGAACTTATGGCACAAATGATGGATGTAAAGCCGGAAAATATTATTGTTTGCGGTAATTCCAGTTTGAATATTATGTATGATACGGTAGCACGTTCCATGTTGCATGGAGTGAATGGAAATACTCCTTGGTGTAAGCTGGATACAGTGAAATTTTTGTGTCCTGTACCAGGATATGACAGACATTTTGCTATTACAGAGAGTTTTGGCATTGAAATGATTTGCATTCCGATGAATGAAGATGGTCCAGATATGGATAAGGTGGAGGAATATGTAAATCATGATGAAACCGTAAAAGGAATCTGGTGTGTACCAAAATATTCTAATCCGCAGGGATATACCTATTCTGATGAAGTTGTAAAACGTTTTGCAAATTTAAAACCTGCTGCAAAGGATTTCCGTATTTTCTGGGATAATGCATATTGTGTACATCATTTATATGAGGATAAGCAGGATACCCTGTTAGATATTATGGAAGAATGTAAAAAAGCAGGAAATGAGGATATGGTATATCATTTTGGTTCCACTTCTAAAGTTACATTTTCAGGAGCAGGAATTGGAGCGGTTGCTACATCTAAGGCAAATATTGCAGAAATAAAGAAACACTTAACCCTTCAGACTATTGGGCATGATAAGATTAACCAGCTTCGCCATGTGAAATTTCTAAAGAATAAAGAAGGCATTCAGGCACACATGATGAAGCATGCTGCAATTATTCGTCCTAAATTTGCCGCTGTTTTGGAAGTGTTAGAGAAAGAATTAGGTAAGGCAGGTATTGCAAGCTGGACTAATCCAAAGGGTGGATATTTCATTTCCTTTGATACTTTAGAGGGATGTGCAAAAAAAGTAGTTGCAAAGTGTAAAGAAGCAGGAGTGGTAATGACAGGAGCCGGAGCAACCTTCCCTTATGGAAAAGACCCAAAAGATTCCAATATCCGTATTGCACCTACTCTACCAACATCAGAAGAATTAGCTAAGGCAGCAGATTTATTTGTGTTGTGTGTGAAATTAGTAAGTGTAGAAAATTTATTAGAGAATGCATAAGTAACAGTTCAGGTAGTCCCTGCACACCTTGCTGTGCAGGGACGTATGAAAGTGTAAATTAAGTGTGGCTCACAGCAATTTGCATGCGTAAGCTTGCTGTGAGCCGTAACAGGACAGCCATCGGCTGAACTGTTACATGCATAAAGAAAAAGGAACGGAAGGGGTGTTGCCTATGGTAGCACCCCTATTGTTTCTTAAAATTAGGAGAGCAGGATGATTTGTAATCGAAAAAGCAAAAAGAAGCATTTTACAAAAAATCAGATAAAAAACATATTGGTTACTGTTACAATTTTTGCTACTGCAATATTTGTATTGTTTGAGATACAACAGAGTGAAATAAGGCAGAATCAACAGAATGTAAAAGAATTGGCAAAAAATAGTGCCAGTGATGTGGCATATCAGGTGAAAAGCATTTTAAATAATACCTATGTCTTTGATTTTACTTTGCGGGAGAATGAAGGCAAAACAATAGATTTTTTCCCAATTGCACAGGATTTGCAAAATTTATATGAAGAAATTTCTTTTGTAGCATTAGCTCCTGCAGGCATAATAAAACAGGTTTCTCCAGCCAACCAGTTTGGGGATTTACATAATATTGATTTGTTTAAACAGACAGGAATGCAGGAAGCAGCAGACAATGCAAAAGAAAAACGGGAGATTAGTGTAACAAACCCTATGAAACTTGGATATAAACAAGAAAAGATTATGGTAGGAATTAAAGCAATTTATATCCGGGAAGGAGAAGAAAAAAGGTTTTGGGGGTTTGCCATAATTGGAATGAAATTTCAAAATGTCATTGAAAAGTTAAACTCTACATTGGGAAACTACTCATATATTATAGATGGAAACCCTGATTTAGAGAATTCCCCAAAATTAATTTATGTAGAGGATTCTAAACATCTGGTAGATCCTGTTTCTGTGGAGATGCGTATGCCAGGTATGAATTGGATACTTTCCATTTCTCCTAAAAACCGTTGGTATAGCATACGATATCTTGCCATCCGGGTATTTATTGCAGGTATCGTTTGTGTAATTGCAGAAATGATGTTTCATCTTGTTTACCGGGATATTGTAAGACAAGCGGAAATGCAGGCCGCATTAGAGGAGGAAAAAGAACGTTATCAGATAGCTATGGAAAGCTCTTCCGATACTATTTTTGAATATGATATCCGAAAAGATATTTGTATTTTCTTTGGTTCCATACTAAATGGTAAAAAAAGTGCTGGAACCCGGATGGAAATTGAACATTTTGAATCTAAACTTTTAACGGGAGAAATGTTTCATTATCAGGACATAGAAAAGGCGATGAAGTTTTTTAAAGGAAGAAAGACAGAGCCTTTTGAAACAAGGTATCGCTTAAAAGGGGAAGACGGACAAGTTAAATATGTGTGGTTATCCTTAAAGGGAAGTGTGATTTTAGAAAACGACCAGCCAATCAAGGTAATTGGAACTTCCAGAAATATTCAGGCAAGAAAAGAAGAAGAATGGAAAAAACTGGAGGAATTTCATAGAGACAATTTGACTGGACTGTATACAGAAGCTTGTGGCAGAGCATTAATTGAGCAATATCTTACTGGTAAACCTAAAACAGAAGAGTGCGAGTTTTTTTTAATTGGCATTGATAATTTTCAGCAGATTAATGATGTATATGGATATATGTTTGCGGACACTATTTTGGTGGAGGCAGCAGAAGTGGTCCGAAAAGTTGCAGATAATGATGATATCAGCATCCGTCTTGGAGGGGATGAGTTTATTTTATTCCAAAAAAACTCAAATAGCCTAAAAGCAGAAAGGACAGCACATGAAATTATTAAACAAGTGAAGAATATATATGCTGGTGAAAATGAAGAAGTAACAGTATCATGTAGTATAGGGCGTGCATCTACCACTGTTTTTAATAATTATGAACAAATGCTCAAATATGCACATCTGGCATTTAGTTTTCTAAAAGATAATGCAAAAGGAAAACAGGCAAACTATATTAATATTTCAGATGAAATTGAGGAATTACTGGATCAATCGGAGTTTAGTGAGAGAGAAATTTCAGAGATTATTGACACAAATACAGTAAAAGATGATGATATTATTTCTTTTGCATTTGAAATTCTGGAAAAGACAAAAGATTTGAGAAGTGCGATTCATGTATTGCTTTCCAGATTGGGTAAACGTTTTGAACTAAAGGAAATAAGAGTAATTGAGGCAGATTTAGATTACTTGAGTTTTCAGGTGACCTATCGTTTTGTAAGTGATGATTTTGCAACAGATATTGATAAAGTTACCCATATTAAAGATAAAAACTTATTAAAACAGGCATATTATGGTTTTGAAAAAGATGGTATTATGGAACTATCTGCAAAAAAAGTGCAAAAAATCAAAAAGGATTTTGGTGGATTATTCCGGGGAATTGAGAAAAATAATAGTCTTCTTTGTCCTATGTGTGAAGAAGGGGAATATCGTGGAGCGATTGATTTTGTCGCTATGGATGGGAAACGGAATTGGACTTTCGATGAAAAGCATATATTCCGGGAGATTACAAAGTTAATTTCTACTCATATCAGCCGTGTGAATGCAGATATTGCCAGCAGGGCAAAATCAGAGTTTTTATCCCGTATGTCCCACGAAATCCGAACTCCTATGAATGCGATTATTGGAATGACAAATATTGCTATGGCTACAATAGAAGACAAGGATAAGACCATGGATTGTTTGGAGAAGATTGATGTTTCTACAAAGTATTTGCTATCATTAATTAATGATATTTTGGATATGTCAAGAATTGAAAGCGGAAAAATGACAATTAGCAATGGGAAATTTAATTTGAACAAACTGATAGAGGAAGTGGATGTTCTTATAAAACAACAGACAGAAGTAAAGGGCTTGGGATTCCAGATTATCTCTGATTATCATACACCATATTTAATTGGAGATGAACTTAGAATCAATCAGGTTTTAATTAATCTCTTGGGAAATGCTTTAAAGTTTACACCAGAAGGGGGAAGGATTACCTTAGAGATAAGAGAAGTTGTAAATGAAGAGGAACTGTCAGCAATTCATTTTGTGGTCAGAGACACAGGTATTGGCATTAGCAAAGAGAATCAAAAAAGAATATTTGAAGCTTTTGAACAAGAAGAACAGGATACGGCACATAAATATGGTGGAACAGGGCTTGGGCTTGCCATTTCCAACAATCTGGTGCATTTAATGGGTGGTAATTTGGCTGTAAGCAGTAAAGAAGGAGAAGGTTCAGAATTTAATTTTACCCTTACTTTCCAAACTTATGAAGGAGAAGCAAAGCAAGAAGAAACAAAAGAGAATACGATTTCCTTAAAGGGAAGGAAGATTTTGGTTGTAGAGGATAATGCATTAAATGCGGAAATTGTGCAGACAATTCTTGAAATGGAAGAATGTGAGGTTGTTTTGGCAGAAAATGGAAAAGTAGCAGTAGAGACATATACGAAGGAGGATGCCTTTACTTTTGACTGTATTTTGATGGATATCCGGATGCCTGTTATGAATGGAATGGAAGCTACCAGATGTATTCGTACATCTGGTAAGGAAGATGCCCGGATAGTACCGATTGTGGCTCTTTCTGCAAATGCATTTGATGAGGATACCAAAAAGTCTATAGAATGTGGTATGAATGGACATCTGGCAAAACCAATTGATGTAGATAAACTTTATGAAATTCTGCAAAAAGTAATACATTAAATTTTGTCCTGTATAATAATTTTTAGGGAAAGATAATGGTTATATGGAGTAGCCATAGGAGGAGTGTAGTATGAAGTGGTTTTTTATTGTATGTGTAGCAGGTGTTTTGTTATTGCTCTTGTTGTGTATATACTATAATGAATCTTTGAAATGTGAGTATTATACAATACCTAAAGAAGAACTTCCCCAGGCATTCTGGGGAAGTAAAATTGTTATGCTGGCAGATTTGCATAATCATGAATTTGGTAAGGAAAACATAAGACTGTTAGAAAAGATAAAAAAGGAAAATCCAGATTATATCATGCTTGCAGGTGATATGTTAGTAAAGGGTGAAACGTTAATCACAGAACATTTAAAGAATTTTTTTATAGAACTGTCAAAGATTTGTCTGGTATATTATGCACCGGGAAATCATGAAGAATATTTAGAAAGGCAGTTTCATGAAGAAGGACTTTACAAGAAATTTATAAAAGAAATAGAAGAGTGTGGAGTAAAATATCTGGCAAACCAATCCTGCTATATAGAAAAAGAGAATCAGAAAATACGGGTTACCGGATTACATTTGCAAAAACAATTTTTTGCACGGTTTTATGAAAAAATAACTATGGAAAAAAAAGATTTAGAGGAGTTAATTGGAAAGTCAGAGGAATGTTATGAGATATTAATTGCCCACAACCCCAATTATTTTGCTATTTATGAGAAGTGGGGGGCAGATTTAGTGCTTTCAGGGCATGTTCATGGTGGAATTGTTATTCTTCCTTTTTTGGGAGGTGTAATTTCTACAACTTATGAGCTATTTCCAAAGTATGATTTTGGAATGTTCCGGTTAGGAACTGCCCGTATGGTTTTAAGCCGGGGATTGGGCACACATACGATAAAACTCCGGTTATTCAATACTCCAGAGATTTCAGTTGTATTCTTAGGGAAATAGGACTTGCAGAATTGAAAAATTGTTAGTACAATAAAAGGTAAGAGAGTTTTAGAAGGATGAGGAGGAAAGATGAAACTGAAATTATTGGAATTAGCAGTTTCTGTTTTCGTAATCCTGCTATTGATGATTTTACACGAATTTCCCAAGACATTGTGTTATTGTCTTATGTCGGACAAAGAAGATAGAAAACGTTGCATTTCTAAGATGTTTTATATTTATAAATATGTAGACCCTATTGGTGTGGTTCTTGGTATAGTCGCCTATGCTGGGTTTTCAAAGCCATATATGTACCGGATACAGAACCAAAAGAAGAATTTCATACTGGGAAGTGTTGGGATTCTTGTCTTGATGGGGGTTTTTTGCATATCTGTTTATGTATTGAAAAACGAATTCTTTTTACAGGATCTTGCTTTAACAGGAGAAAGTCTGCCAGAAGTATTGAGGCAGTTATTTTGGACTTATATGGCAATCTTAAGTGGAGGAATGTTTTTGGTAAATCTATTTCCGGTATCTGTATTTGATATGGGGCTTTTGATAGCTGGATGTTCTGCAAGGCATTATTTAGGAATAATAAGAAATGATATGATTATTAAAATGGTTTTATTGTTCTCAATGGTAATTGGATTAATAAGAAATATAGTATTTTCCATCATATCTATTTTACTATTAAAGTCCTGACAAACGGCATTGTGTATTGTAAGCATGCTTGCAATATATGTAGACATTTGGCTGGCTAAACTGTATGAGTATGCAGGGGGATAGCCCCGAATACGAATATAGTTGGTGATTGCGGGAGTGAGAAGTACATAGCAGTCAACTTTCATATATGGTGTTGTCTGCATCGACAGACATGGTCTTTGCTATAAAAGGAAAAAAAGAACAAACGCAAAGAAAATACGGGAGGAGAACATGGGTATACCAGTTAAATTGGAAGTATTTGAAGGACCATTAGATTTGTTGCTGTATTTGATTGACAAAAACAAGCTGGATATATACGATATACCAATTGTATTGATTACAGAACAATATATGGACTATATAAAAAATATGCAAAGCAGAGATATGGATGTGATGAGTGAGTTTTTGGTAATGGCAGCTACATTAATCCGTATCAAATCAAAAATGTTGCTTCCAAAGGATGAACACAAGGAAGAGGAAGAAGATCCAAGGCAGGAATTGGTAGAACGGCTGTTAGAGTACAAGATGTATAAATATATGTCTTATGAATTAAAAGACAGGCAATTAGATGCCCAAAGAGTATTATTTAAAGAGTCAACAATACCAGAAGAAATTAAGGATTATAAAGAAGAAGTAAGGGTAGAAGATTTAATGGCTGATATAACTTTAGCGAAATTACAGCAGATTTTTCAATCGGTCATTAAAAAGCAAGTAGACAAGTTAGATCCTATCCGAAGTGAATTTGGAAAAATTGAAAAAGAAGAAGTTACCTTATCTGACCGTATGCTTTATATTCAACAATTTGCTGCCAGAAAAGAAAAAAATGGTGTGTTTTCTTTCAGGGATTTATTAGAAAGTCAAAGTACAAAGATAGAGACGATTGTAACTTTTTTGGGAGTCTTAGAGTTAATGAAAATTGGTGTCATTGAAATTGAACAGGAAGCATTGTTTGATGACATATCAATTGTATACACAGGAAAAGAAGTGGATTTGTCAGATTGGGAATAAGTTGACCAAGAATAGTAACAATAATATAGTTATTAGAACACAAATGGTATGCTGAAATGGGAGGTAGAGGATTGTGGAACTTAAAAGGCTGGAGGCAGTAATTGAATCCGTATTGTTTACCATGGGAGAAGCTGTAGAAGTAGAGAGAATAGCTGCAGTGATTGAACATGATACAGATACAACCAGAAAAATTATCCGTGGAATGATGGATAAATATGATGCAGAAGATAGGGGGATACAAATTATTGAACTGGAAAATTCCTATCAGATGTGTACAAAGGCTGAGATGTATGATTCTCTGGTTCGGATTGCCCATATACCGAAGAAACATGTTTTAACAGATGTATTGTTGGAAACTCTTTCAATTATCGCCTATAAACAGCCAATTACAAAGGTAGAAATTGAAGCAATCCGAGGTGTGAAGTGTGACCATGCAGTGAATAAACTGGTGGAATATGAACTGGTAGAAGAAGTGGGACGTTTGGATGCTCCAGGGAAGCCGATTTTATTTGGAACATCGGAGGAGTTTTTAAGAAGTTTTGGAATTGGGTCAATTGATGAGTTACCAATTCCAAACCAGGATAAAGTAGAGAATTTTAAACAGGAAGCAGAAGAAGAGATTCAACTGAGCTTGGATTTGAGTAATGCATAAAAATAATGGTAACTGTTCATGGTTCTGAACAGTTACAAAACTCTCATGCCTCACAATTAGGCATCACCATAAATATATTCGCATGGGAGTTTCGTAAGGGATGATGCACACAAGTGCAAAAGCAGCACTTGGCACTTATACGAACCTTGCAGCAGAGTGCAAGGTTCTACTTGAAGATGGTGAATATGTAGAAAATAATAAGAAGAATATTAAGGCAGAATAGGTAAGGATGATATAATATGAGTAAAATTGGAAAAATAAGATGGAAAATGCCAGAGAGGCCAGAATGCTTTTTTGGACGAAGTTTAGAACTATCACAATTAGATTTTATTTTACACAATGGTGCAAATATTGTTTTTGTGCAAGGAATAGGTGGAATAGGCAAAAGTGAACTGGTAAAACAGTATGTACTTTTGAATAGAGATAAATATGATACCATTGTATTTTCACAATATACATCAGACTTGCAGACTATGATTACAAGTGATGAAGAGTTTCCAATAGAAAACATGTGGCGTAATACAATGGACGCTTTTAATATTGAACAAGAAGAAGAGTATTTCAAAAGAAAATTTGCTGTACTAAAGGATGCTGTTACAGAAAATACTTTATTAATTATAGACAACTTTAATCAACCAGAGGATAGTTTTCTTCAAGAATTTTTGGCGTTAAATTGTAAGATTATTTTCACTTCCAGATGCAACTGGAGTAAAAAACGGTATCCGGTTCTTTGTGTAGAGGAATTGAAGAATTATGCAGATATAGAAAAGATATTTAAACATTATTATCAGCCTAAGCCAGAAGAAGAAGAAACAGTAAAAGAAATTATAGAATTGGTTTTCAGACATACTCTTTCTGTAGAGTGGATTGCAAAAAAACTTGCGGAACAAAATAGAAAGCCAGAAGAAATAAGAGACGCTTTAAAAGATAATCAGGAAGGGAAAGAACAAAGAATATTAGATTCGGAATTCTTTTTGGAAAGATTGAGTGAAATCTTTCCAGTAAATGAATTATCAGAGGCAGAACAAGAGATTCTGAGAAATTTATGTTTTATACCTTCCACTGGAATATCTAAAGAAGATATGGCAAGAAGATGTAAACGTGGGGCACATGCTGCAATGCTGCACTTATTACACAATAGTTGGATTAAACAAGAGGAATTAGATGTGATTACTTTACATCCATTGATAGCAGATATTATATTATATAAATTAAAACCAAATTGGAAGAATTGTCAGACATTTATTGAAAGTGTTGAGAAAGATTTGCTGGATGATGAGATTGATATGGGTGTTATAGGTCGGATGCTGTCAATATCCGAAAAAATATTCCAAATATTGGATATGAAAGAAGCACCAGCAGTTGATTTATTGAATGCAGTTAGTCATGCTTCTGTTGTTAGATATAAGAAATATAATATTGCTATGGGACTTTTGCAAAAGGCAATTACTATTCAAGATTCTTACATAGAGCAGTTGCGTGCAAAAATTGCTTTGTGCAAGGAACAAAATTTGTTGGATATTACATACAACGAATTAAAAAGTAAAATTTATTGTGCTGAACAGAAGAAGTGTGATTTCCAGAAAAAATATGGTGGATTAAAATACCAAGTTGGTAATTATGAAGAGGCATTGGCATGTTTTATGAATTTAAGCAAAAGCCCATTAGTAGATGTATATTGTGATATTGCAAGGATTTATCAAAAGGTGAATGAATACCAGAAAGCGATGCAATATGTAAAAGCTGGTATCAAGATGAAAGAGAAAAAATATCAGGAGAATAAAGTTCCTTTGATAGAAAATTATTTATTAATGGCAGAGTTGTATTTGTGCCAGCAGGATAAACGTATGGCAATGGAATGGTTAGAACGGGGGGATGAGATTGCTCAAAACCAGATGTCTTTGGAAGAACAAGGAGATTTTTATTACCAATATGCAGTACTTTTAAAGAATGCAGGATATGTGGAAGAAGCCTTAACATGTGATCAGAAAGCATTTATTGCAAGAAAAAGAAAGTTTGGAGAAGAGCATATTGAAGTTGCCAAGTCATACGCAGCTATGTCCGTGGATTATTATCGTCTGGGGGATTACATTAGTACTTTAGAATGTACACTTAGAGAGATTGCAATTCGGAAAAAGATTCGTCATGTGAAAATGCGATTGTATATGAGTGTTTCCAGATTACTTCATTTTGTGGATACAAACCAGCTTTCCAATGAGACACAGGAGGATTTAAAGGCTTTTATGGCAGATTTTAATCATACAATGAAAGAAAATCCTATAGAAGGGCAAGAAATGATGAAAGAATAATATGTAACAGTTCGGCCATGCAAAATATGAATGACATGACCGAATTTGTTACAATAATATGAAAAAAATTCCACTCTTTACTTGACAGAATAAAAATATCTGCTATAATCATAGTAGTGCTATTCAAAAAATACCCAAACAGTTGTATAGGCACAATACACAACTGGAGGGAGGTTAGGTGTGAGGCTATGTCAAATGTAATCGTAAAAGATAACGAGACTTTAGATAGTGCTTTACGCAGATTCAAAAGAAACTGTGCAAAAGCAGGGATTCAGCAGGAAATCCGTAAGAGAGAGCACTATGAGAAACCAAGTGTTAGACGTAAGAAGAAATCTGAAGCTGCTCGTAAACGTAAATTCTAATGAAATATTATCATAAAAGCCTTTGTGTAGATTAGATGATACATGGTATTATGTAGATTTATACATTGGATGTTTATCTACTTCGTTTGTTTAAGAATGTTAAGTAGAGTTTGATAGTAAATTGATATGCCGCTTTTGGCGGCATCACTAAGTAAGTTTAGGGGTCATTATATGAGTTTTCATATAATGGCTCTTTTAATATTTTTTAAGGTGGATATATTAAAAGATTAGGTAACTGTTCAGGCACTGAACAGTTACGAGATTAGTAATCCACTCTTTCTTACATGCTATTTAGAGGGAATATGGAGATTGATAAAAAATTCAGGAGGCATATATTTATGGAAAAGAAACCTTATTATTTAACAACCGCAATTGCTTATACATCAGGAAAGCCACATATTGGCAATACGTATGAAGCTGTGTTAGCAGACAGTATTGCACGTTTTAAAAGACAACAGGGATATGATGTCCGTTTTCAGACAGGAACAGACGAACATGGACAAAAGATTGAGTTAAAGGCAGAAGAAGCAGGAATTACACCAAAAGAATTTGTAGATAATGTAGCAGGAGAAATCAAAAGTATTTGGGATTTGATGAATACTTCTTATGACAAATTCATTCGTACAACTGATGCAGACCATGAAAAACAGGTGCAGAAAATTTTTAAGAAATTATATGAAAAAGGTGATATTTATAAAGGTCATTATGAAGGACTTTATTGTACTCCTTGTGAATCCTTTTTTACTTCTTCCCAATTGGTGGATGGCAAATGCCCGGATTGTGGAAGGGAGTGCCAGCCAGCAAAGGAAGAAGCATATTTTTTAAAGATGAGTAAGTATGCAGACCGTTTGATTGAGCATATCAATACCCACCCGGAATTTATTCAGCCAGAATCAAGAAAAAATGAAATGATGAATAACTTTTTATTGCCAGGATTACAAGATTTATGTGTATCCAGAACATCTTTTAAGTGGGGAATCCCAGTAGATTTCGATGAGAAACATGTAGTGTATGTATGGTTGGATGCATTGACAAACTATATTACTGGTCTTGGATTTGATTTAGATGGCAACAACAATGAAATGTTTGAGAAATTCTGGCCGGCAGATTTACATCTGATAGGAAAGGATATTCTTCGTTTCCATACAATCTATTGGCCTATTATGTTAATGGCTTTGGATTTGCCACTTCCAAAGCAGGTATTTGGTCATCCTTGGTTATTACAGGGAGACGGAAAGATGAGTAAATCCAAAGGAAATGTTATCTATGCAGACCAGCTTGTTGATATGTTTGGAGTAGATGCAGTACGTTACTTTGTATTGCATGAGATGCCTTTTGACAATGACGGAGTAATTACTTGGGAACTTATGGTAGAGAGAATGAATTCTGACTTGGCAAATACCCTTGGCAATCTAGTAAACCGTACCATTTCCATGTCCAACAAATATTTTGGTGGTGTAGTAAGTAACAAAGGTATACAAGAGGCAGTAGATGAAGAACTGGTTTCTCTTACTTTGGAAACTCCAAAGAAGGTTGCGGAGAAAATGGACAAGCTTCGGGTTGCAGATGCGATTACAGAAATCTTTACTTTGTTTAAGAGATGCAATAAATATATTGATGAGACTATGCCTTGGGCTTTAGCAAAAGAAGAAGAAAAGAGTGAACGTTTGGAAACGGTTCTTTACAATTTGGTAGAAAGTATATGTGTTGGTGCAAGTTTGCTGGAAGCATTTATGCCAGATACTTCAAAGAAGATTTTGGAACAGCTTAATGCCAGCCAGAGAAGTTTAGACGAGATGGATGCCTATGGAAAATATGTTTCTGGAACAAAGGTGACCCAGAAGCCGGAAATTTTATTTGCCAGATTAGATGTAAAAGAGGTTATGGCTAAAGTAGAAGAGATGCAGGAGGCACAGAAAGCGGAATCAGCAGTTGTGGAAGAGGATGAACCTGTTATGGAAATGGATCCAAAAGAAGAAATTTCTTATGATGATTTTATGAAAATGCAATTTCAGGTAGGAAAAATCATTGCTTGTGAAGAAGTTCCAAAGTCCAAAAAACTCCTTTGCTCTAAGGTGAAAATTGGAAATGAAGTAAAACAGATTGTTTCTGGAATTAAAGCGTATTATTCTCCAGAAGAGATGGTTGGTAAAAAAGTTATGGTTCTTGTAAACCTAAAACCAGCAAAACTTGCAGGTGTATTATCAGAAGGAATGCTCCTTTGTGCGGAAAATGAAAAAGGAGAATTGGCACTTATGGTTCCTGAGAAAGATATGCCAGCTGGTGCAGAGATTTGTTAAAATATTTTTATAAAAGGTAACTGTTCAGAACATACTCGAGGATTTGCTTGACAAATCCGAGTTTTACAAGATTTTAGCCCTTCGCTTTGCGAATTTTTATGGGCTAAAATCT
>CAMWUK010000108.1 GCA_947177415.1 uncultured Clostridiaceae bacterium | reverse complement strand
ATATGTGCATCATTCGAAGTATTCATAAGGTGTATCTGTTAACTAAATGACATTGTAAAACAAAGTGGAACAAATATTTTTTTCTGTATCTGCTCCACTCTTTATTATTTTGAGGTTCTTTTCTGATTTTATGCCTCAATTATTTTTTAATTTTTACCTTTTTCACAGCACTTGGCTTTCCAAATACTTTCTTCTTACCATTCAACTTATAGGCTTCTACTTTTACATAGTAGGTTTTACCCTTTTTTAATTTACTTACAATCTTTGATGTAGTTGTTCCCTTCTTCACCCAAAGAATTTTTTTACCAGAAGTAAACTTTTTATTCAAAGCAACAGTAATACGATAGCCCTTTATGTTTCCAAGTTTTTTCCAGCTCACCTTTATTTTCTTGCCTTTTTTATTGACTGCCTTTACCCCAGTTACCTTACTAACTGTAATCTTATTCGGCTTTGTTGTGGTATTAGGCTTATTTGTTGTCTGTGGAGGATTGCTGGTCTGTGGTTTGTTTGTTGCTACCGCTCCAGTTACAGTAAACTCAAATGTTTTTGTAATTCCTTTCTTTTCAGCCTTCACTGTAATTTTACCAGTTCCTGCTGAAAGTCCGATAATCTTACCATTTGCATCTACACTTGCCACAGTTGGATTTTCAGATGTATAGGTAATTGTATCCTTTGCGGTATTTGGTATTAAAGATGTTACAAGCTGCAAAGTTCCACCTACAGAAACTACATTCTTTCCATTCTTTTCTGTTACAATCATATCGGTTGCCTGTGGTCTTACAATATTCAGTTCCAGATTCTTCACCATGTTTTTACTGCTATCCTTAGAATTCACTATCTGCATGGAAATTGTCACTTTTCCTTCTCCAACCGCTTTTACTACACCCGTCTTAGGATCTACAGATGCAACACTGGAATTTGAGGAGATGAAAGATACTGAGTCTGTGGTTATCTTCTCAATATCAGCTACTTTTTCCGCTTTTCCTGCTCCTGTCACAATATAGCCAAATACAGACTGCTCTGTTCCTATTTGCATTTCATTAACTGTTGCAAATGTTGCTTCCTTTACATCCGCACGTATTTGAACAGTGACCTTAGCAGAAACTGCATCTTTATTTTTGCAATTCTTTGGATATATGGTTATAGTTCCTGTTCCAATCTTATCACCTGTAAATTCCATAGAAACTACTTTCTCCTGCCGTCCCTTATCCTCTGTCTCCACATACTTTGTTGTATCCTTTACATGAGTAAACATATTGTTATCCGAGAATTCCCATGTTAGTTCTGCAACAGAATCCACTGGCTCTGTACCAATATTTAATACAATAGGATCTTTTGCCTGCACTTCCATAATTTTAGTGGTATCCCACTCTGTTCCGGCAGCATTGGTAAAGTATACTAAAGTTTCATCCGGCAATACTCTTACATTACATACTGCTGTCTTTCCACTGCCAAGTGCTGTTACAGTAATCTGGGTAGTTCCTGCTCCAACCGGAGTTACTACACCTTCTGCGGATACTGTTACCACCTTTTCATTTCCACTCTGGTAATCCAATACATCTTTAAAATTCTCCCAATCTGCAGAACTATACTTAGTTGTATCATAAGTCATATTTGCATTAAGTTTAATACGCTCTTTTGAACCTTCCTTTGTGGAAATTTCCTGTTTATCTAAAATAATTCCTGTTGCTGGGACTACCACATGAACCTGATAGTCTTTTTTTACAGATCCGGTTGTTAAGGTAACTTTACTGGTTCCTAATCCCCTAGGATACAACACAGCAGAAGAACTTACCGTTTCTACCCCATTTTGTATATAGGTCTTCGGAATCACGCTCACAATATTTTCGTTACTGCTTGACCATTTATTTAGCTCTGAACAGTCCACTGGTAACACTTGAGGATTTAGAGAAACTTCCTTTTGGGTGTTTTCCATACTAATCACAGCAGAACTTTGTTCATCTTTAATATCTGTACACTTTTTCCTAGTCACATTCACCGTAATATTGATTTCCGGTGCCTTTGCAATAACTGTATTGCCGTATAAGAAATAATTATTCTCACCAGTAATACTAACCTTGGTAGTTCCTTCTTTTAATCCTTTTACTCCAACCTTATGAATATTCCAATCATTAATATTTTCTACCTTACCTTCTACCCCCTCCAGGAAACCGGTTTCTCCATTTTTTTCTTTAATTTGTGGCTTACTTCTTAAATAATCATTAAGGAAAGTATTAATCGGCAACACTTCCTCTTCTCCTATAGAAATGCTATATGGTTCTGGATCCGTAACTGAGAAGTTAAACATTCCAATATCATTTCCACGGAATGCATTATAACTTACAGTAGCTTTTGCCGGAATTGTAATGGAAACTAAATTTACACAATCACGGAATACATCTGCTTTAATAGCATTGGTGTCATCAGAACAAATCACTTTATTCAAAAACTCACAATATTCAAATACCCCTTGTGAAACTTCTGTTACTTTTTCAGGAAGTGTACATTGACGAATTGGTGTCAAACCAAAAGCATAACTCCCAATAGATTCCAAAGAAGATGCCTGTGTTAAATCAAGTTCCTGCAGTCCATATCCTTCTACTATAAAATATTTATCATACCCTCCTCTTCCTGGGAGTTCTGACTTAACATATTCTGAACACCCCCAGAATCCGTATTCACCAATAGATTTTACCTTAGAAGGAATCACCACACTCTCCAAACTATGGCAATCCTTAAAAGAACTATTTCCAATTTTTAGAAGTGTTCCTGGCAAACCAGAGGTTATTCTTTTCAAATTGCTGTTATTTTCAAAAGCCTTATCCCCTATCACTTCCAGTCCCTTTGGCAAAGTCACAGTTCTTTCAAATAGGTATTCTCTAAATTTCGTATTCTGTTCAATCCAATCATTTTTTCTCAATAATTCACTATTTCCCAAACCAAAAGCTGATTCTGGAATCTCTATCAACTGATTAGAAATGGTTATATTTTTTAAATTATAACAATTGTAGAATGCACTTTTTCCTATAGTTTTTACACTATTTGGTATCACCAAATTGGAAATTCCAGTATTCACCTGTTGATACATCGGATTATATAAAGCACCACGGACATAATAACCTGTATATCCTGATGTTGGTGTGTATACACAGTTCGCTTCTGCCAAAACATCATTATCTTGTTTAGTATAAAAGGTTGTGCTATTTACTACTCTCTTTAATTCTGTATCGTATGTATAGTTTGTATAAGAATTACACATATCATCTCTTGTTGTGGAAATATCAGATTCTTTTACATACCGTTTTTCTGCAGCAATGGCATATTGGGTATACCCCACAGGTTCTCCTAGATTTTTATATTCATCCTCTGTTATACACTTATCTATCTCAAAAAATTTCACTACCATTTCCTGATTTCCAGAATTATCTGTCTGATATACCAGACACTCTTTTACTGATGTACTTCCTGCTGGTCTGGTATCATACACTCCATCATTAGCAACATAACGAGTGTGATAATACAATTTCTGAGCTATTTTTACTGCACCACAACCTAAAAATGCCTCATTTCCAATCGTTTCTAATGTATTTGGGAAAGTAACATCCTGTAATCTATAGCAGCCACTGAAAGCTGAATTTCCAATGGTTTTTAATTCCGATGGCAGGGTAAGCTTCTCCAAATGGCTAAATCCAATAAAAGTATTTTCTGGAATTGTCTTTATGCCATTGCCAAGCGTTACCATTTCCACATTAGGTTGTGCCTTAAAAACTTCTTTTCCAAGATAAGTAACAGAATTCGGAAGGGTAATAGAATGCAATCCTAAAGAGTACTGCTCACCACCAAAAATATCAGATTCCTCCAGTTTACAAGGAACCCCAGTAAAAGATTTGAATAAAGCATTATCTGTATCTGATGTAAACTTCTGATAAGCAAAAGCTCCATCCTCAATTCGTTTTAAATTAGGAAGATCTTTTAAGAAGTTTGTGTCAGAAAGGCTGTTACATCCCACAAACGCCTCTGCCTCAATACTTTCCAGCACACTAGTTGTACTATTTCTTATCTCTACTTCCTGCAAGCTCCAACAATCATTAAATAATTCTTTCTGCAAAACCGATATTCCTGCTGGCAAGCTTATCTTCTTCAGATTATAACATCTCCAGAATACCAATTCTTCTATACCTGTTCCTGTTCCATTACCTTTTCCCTGTACAGAATCCGGAATTGTAATCTCTTTTAATCCTATACAAGTATCAAAACACTTACTTTTGATGGTTGTCAAGCTATTTGGAAGCTTTATAGTTTCAATACCACTTACTGCAAAAGCACTGCTTTCCAAAGTAGTAAGTCCACTACATCCTGTCAAATCAATTTCTTTTAGATTTGAAGTAGTGTTAAAAGCACTCTGTTTAATCACCTTAACAGTAGAAGGTACTTTTATAGATGTAATTCCTGTCTGTGCCAAGAAAGATACAGGAATTTCTGTAATTCCTTCCGGCAAATTAACAGTTTTTAAACTCTCACAACTTTCAAATACTGATGCACCTAATACTATCTTAGGATTGGTAATGGTAACTTCTTCCAATCTTTTACACGCACCAAATGCACCCTTATCTATTTTTTCAATAGAATTTGGCAAATTAATCTTTGCAAGTTTAGTACATGCATCAAAGGCAGACTCTCCAATTGTTTTCATTGTTTCTGGCAATACAATAGTTTCCAAACTGTTACAATTCCGGAAAGATGCTTTTCCAATAGTTTCCAGATTAGCAGGAAGTACAATTTCCTGCAATCCAGTACAACCATCAAATTCAAAATCATCAATTACCTTTACTGGAACATTTGTTAAAACAATCTTTTTTGCTTTTCTTGCATATCCCAATCCACTAATCGAAGTAATCTGGCTTCCAATTGCAGATAAATCAATCTCTCCATCATAAGCCATAAGTTCTGCGAAGGTAATCTCATGATCTGCTGCTCTTCCTAATTTGGTATTTACCAGTTTCTTCAATTCATTTAGTAAAATTCCGTCAGGAATTCCCGGGCGGTTGCTCGCCGCAGATTCTACCTGCTGTACCACTGCAGATGCATCAATTGTTTTTGTGGTATCTGCAGCTTGTACATGCAAACTTCCCCAGTTATATAGTTTACCTTCTGGCATACTGGTCATAGTCATTGCTACTGCCATAGATACACCAATTGCTTTTCTCATCTTTTTCTTCATCGATCTCTTCATATCGCACAACTCTCCTTCTTTTGAATTTTTAACCTCTTACTCTACATCCTTTATACTAAAGCTAACCCGTCCCATCTTATCTTTTCCAAGACAAACAACTTTAACATGGTCGCCTAGTGTCAATACATCCTCCACATGATTAATTCTTTCTTTGGAAATCTTAGAAATGTGAACCAAACCTTCTTTACCTGGAGCAAATTCTACAAAAGCACCAAATTCCCGGATACTTACTACCTCGCCCTCTAAAATCTGTCCTTCTTCAAAATCTGAAGTAATAATTTCAATCATTTTCACAGCTTTTGCCATCAGTTCAGTGTCTGCACCACAAATAGACACTGCCCCTTCATCTGTAATATCAATCTTCACACCTGTCTGCTCAATAATTGCGTTGATAGTCTTACCACGCTGTCCTACTACATCACCAATCTTAGCTGGATCAATCTGAATCTGCACAATCTTAGGTGCATATTCTCCTACTTCCTTACGAGGTTCTGCAATAGCTGGTATCATGGTTGATTCCATAATAAACATTCTTGCTTCCCTACAGCGTTTAATTGCTCCTTCCACAATTGGTCTTGTCAAACCATGAATTTTAATATCCATCTGGATTGCAGTAATACCATCTTTGGTACCGGTCACTTTGAAATCCATATCTCCAAAGAAATCTTCCAATCCTTGAATATCTGTCAACAATACATATTCATCATCTGTCTCTCCTGTTACCAGACCACAAGAAATACCTGCTACCATTTTACGGATTGGTACACCGGCTGCCATAAGAGACATACAGGAAGCACAGGTGGATGCCATAGAAGTAGAACCATTTGATTCAAAAGTTTCTGATACACTACGGATTGCATAAGGGAATTCCTCTTCACTTGGCAGTACCGGAATCAATGCTCTTTCTGCCAAAGCACCATGTCCAATTTCACGACGTCCCGGTCCTCTGGAAGGTTTTGTCTCACCTACAGAATAGGAAGGGAAGTTATAATGATGCATATAACGTTTACCCGTCTCCAGTTCATCTAATCCATCTAATCTCTGACCTTCTGATAATGGGGCTAAAGTAGTCACATTGCAAATCTGTGTCTGTCCACGGGTAAACATAGCAGAACCATGCACACGGGGAATTAAATCCACCTCTGCCGCAAGAGGACGGATCTGTGTCATTTCTCTTCCATCCGGTCTCTTTTTATCTACTAAAATCATCTTACGAACGGTTTTCTTCTGATACTGATATACTGCCTCCGAAAGAACTTCCAACCACTCTTCATTCTCTGCAAAAACCTCTTCCAGTTTTTCTTTTATCTGACGGATATTTTCTTCTCTTACCTGTTTTTCATCTGTAAATACTGCCTTTTCCATTTCATCTGGTGGCACAATTTCTTTGATAGCAGCAAACAACTCTTCTGGTATGGCACAACTTGTATAGGCATGTTTTGGTTTGCCACATTCCTTCACCATCTGTTCAATAAAAGCTATCACTTCCTGATTTACTTCATGAGCCTTATAAATCGCCTCAATCATTCTGTCTTCTGGAATTTCATTGGCACCAGCTTCAATCATAATAACCTTTTCCTTTGTAGAAGCTACTGTAAGTTTAAGGTCAGATTCCTTCATCTGTGTCTGGTTTGGATTGATAATAAATTCTCCTTCTATCATTCCAACCTGTGTGGTTGCACAAGGACCATCGAATGGAATATCTGAAATCGCTGTTGCAATTGCAGATCCAAGCATAGCTGTTAACTCTGGACTACATTCTGGATCTACAGACATTACCAGATTGTTCAAAGTCACATCATTACGATAGTCCTTTGGAAATAACGGTCTCATTGGCCTGTCGATTACACGTGAGGTAAGTACTGCATTCTCAGACGCCTTACCTTCTCTCTTATTATAACCTCCCGGAATTTTTCCTACCGCATACATCTTTTCCTCATATTCTACACTAAGCGGAAAGAAATCAATTCCTTCTCTAGGCTTTTCAGATGCGGTAGCTGTAGATAACACAGTAGTATCACCATAATGTAAAAATGCTGCACCATTTGCCTGTTTTGCTACTCTCCCTATGTCAACAGTTAATTTTCTTCCTGCCAGTTCCATTGTAAAACTCTTATACATGTTCTTCTCTCCTTCTTTTGAACGCATGATATTTTTTTAAGATTTAATTTTCTACTAATTTCATGTTGCAGTTGTCCACTACAAATGCCTTAACCTGTTCAGCAAGTAATTCGTTACGAATCTCCTCTTCTGGTGCCTTCTCAAACAACTCTTCTTTCGTTTTAGAACCAGACAGTTCCATATATTCATCTACCTTTGCATTAAAAACATCTTCACTTACAGCGATGTTTTCTTTCTTCGCAATACTCTCCATAACCATTCTATTTGCCAGAACATCTTTTGCTTCATCTTCCACAGATTTATCATAATCTTCCTGTGTTTCTCCTGTCTGCTTTAAATACTGTTCTACTGTTACACCATAATAATATTGATAATTATATTCTCTATATTCTTTTACATCCTCGATTATTTTTTTCAGTTCTTTATCTGGATAAGAATTCACCTTTGCATCTGCCATAACCATTTTCCATGCAGCATCTTCTTTCTGTGCCTGGATATATTCAGATAACTCCTCCTCCAATTTTTTCTTTACACCCGCCTTATACTCTTCTACAGAATTATATCCCTCCAGATTCTTTTTCACAAATTCATCTGTAAGTTCCGGCAAAGTATATATCTTATTTACTTTTGTTTCAAACACAACATCCTTCCCTGCCAAATCCGGATTATTTTTATATGGATTTGGGAAAGTAAGGTTTAAATTTTTCTTTTCTCCAACTTTGCTTCCAATAAGTCCATCCTCAAACCCTTCAATAAAAGTACCAGAACCAAGAATTAATTCATAGCCACTGTCAGATCCATTATCAAAGGCTTCTCCATCTTTTAATCCTTTGTAATCAATATTGACTTTGTCCCCTTTCTCAGCTTTATACTTCTTATCTTTGACTTCCTCTGCATACTTTGACAACTCATTCCAATACTGGATATAAATATGTCCTTCCTTCACTTCTGTCTGAGTACATGTATATTCTACATCTAATCCTTTATACTCGCCAACTTCCACATTTTTTGTACCACATGCCATTGCACTTAACACAAGCCCAACAGCTAATCCTAACACAGCAATTTTTTTCTTCATATCCTTATCCTTTCCTTTATTCATTCAAGAACATCTCAAACAAAGTGTTCCTTATATTCTGCATGACAAATACTTATATATAGCATATATAACAAGAAAATGGCATACCTAAACTATAGTATACCACATTTTCTCAACTTTGTCTAATTTATGGATAAAAAACCTGCCAAATTCCCTCGTTTTCCTTCACTGGCACGATGAGAATATAACAACTGGCTATTACAACAGGTACAAACACAAGAAATACTTATATTTCCTTCAGGTATTCCCGTCTCCATTAAAATTAATTTATTCGCAAGCCATAAATCTAAATGATACTTCCCTTCCCCTGTTGGTACACATACTGCAGAAATTAATGTTTTTATTTTATTTTCGTCCATGTTCTGCACTTTTGCAATTGTTTCTACATTTACAAAATCCAAGAATGCATCTGCAACATCCTGGCTAACTTCATAACAAGACTGACAAATAGAAGGTCCAATCACCACAATAATGTCTTCTGGATTAGTTTCAAATTCCTCTTTCATCCGCCTTACTGTCACTGCTCCTATTTTTCCTACTGTTCCTTTCCATCCCGAATGACTATGCCCAATTGCCTTATGTGCTTTGTCCACAAAATATAGTGGCACACAATCCGCATAAGAAGTACATAATACGACCTTGGATTCGTTGGTAATGAGTCCATCAATACCTGTCAATTTCCTATTTCTTAAACTCTCTCCCTGACAATCTTTTTTTCCTACTCGTTCTACAAGTGTGTCATGCACCTGATCCAATAATACCAGATCTTTTGTATTTATCTCTAATACCTCACAAATTCTCCTAAAATTTTCATCTACATTTTGGGGATCATCCCCTCTGCTGTAACTCAAATTCATCGTTCCGAGATAACCTTCACTTACTCCGCCTTCTCTTGTAGAAAATCCATGTGTCAAAAATGACAATCTGGATAAAGCAGGAAATTCCAAATAAGATACTTCTCCTTTTCTTTTCAAAACTGCTCTATCTTGTTCATTCTGGTTATATGCCATACATATTATTTTATTTTCCTCACACCACTTTATATGTTCTTTCATTTTTCTCTCCAATATTATAATCCAAAATCATTCACGCTTTAAACTTTTACCTAATCTACAAAAACACCTTTTCCTGATATTCAAAAGCATGTTTAATATGCTTAATTGTTCCATCTCCATAAATTCCTATCACATCAAATCTGCAAGATTGGTTCTCCATATATCCATGCCGGGCATAATGGTATAATGCTGTTTTGCAAATTTTCCTCTGTTTTCGTACATCTACTGCTTCCATCGGTTCCCCATACCGGTTGTTCCTCCGGAACTTAATCTCACAATATACAATTTCTCCTTTTTTATCCTTTGCAACAATATCAATTTCTCCATACAGATTTTGATAATTTCTGGCTAGTATTTGATACCCCTTCTCCTCCAGATACCTTGCTGCCTTCTCCTCATATTCCATTCCTAACCGGCGTTTATTTATCCTTGTCATTTTTTACTATATTTCCTATCTTTTCTTATCAATGGTCTCCTTAATTTTATCCATATTCCCAACAAATACCAGAATTTCTGCCACTACTTCATACAATTCCTTGGGTATATACTCACCTAATTCCAAATCTGCTAATGCATCTGCAACCTTTTCATCTTTATGTATTGGAATATTGACCTCTTTTGCTTTTTCTAATATCTTCTCTGCCACATACCCTTTTCCAGAGGCTATAACCTTGGGAGCTTCGTCTCCTGCCTGATATGATAAGGCAATTGCTTCTAATCTTTTTCTCTCTTCCTCAGTCACACATATCCCTCCTACCTAATATATTAGTCTATAGTAACTGTTCAAAACCATGAACCGTTACGTTCTAAGCCCATAATAATTCACCTTCGGCGAAGGGCTTAGAACAATCAACTTTCATTTTTTTGCTACATAAACACACAGTAAATACGTATTTCTACCTGAAACATGAAAGTTGATTGCTATGTGCTACGCACTCCCGCAATCACCAACTGTATTCGTATTTCGGGCTGCCGCCCTACATACTCATACAGTTTAGCCAGCCAAATGGCTATATTTCTTTGCAAGCAAGCTTGCACAAAATATAGCCGTTTGTCAGGACTTTCATAGTATATTTTTTAAAAAAGTATTTCTATGAATTGGTGAAGGACCAACTTCTTTTAACGCCTCTATATGCACCTTTGCACCATAACCTTTATTATTTGCAAATTTATATTCCGGATAAATTTTATCATATTCTACCATCATACGATCCCTAGTGACCTTCGCAACAATACTTGCTGCAGCTATAGAAACACTTCTGGCATCTCCCTTTATAATTCCCACTTGTTTTATATCTACACCAGGAATAGTCACTGCATCATTTAACAACAAATCCGGCTTCACATCCAGCTTTCCTATGGCAATACGCATTGCCTCATAAGTTGCCTGTAAAATATTCATTTTGTCAATGTCTCCAGGGGATACCACTCCCAGACCTACCGCCACTGCCTTATCCATTATTACATCATACAGTTCTTCTCTTTTCTTTTCACTAAGCTGTTTCGAATCATTAAGATAAAGTATTGTCTCATCCTTCGGCAAAATAACAGCACCAGCTACAACCGGTCCGGCTAAAGGACCTCTTCCCACTTCATCAATTCCACAAATATACTTGTACTCTTTGTACTTATATTCGAATTCTTTCATCGCCTCTGTTCTTGCATATTCTGCTTTTAATGCAATTTGCTCTTTCTTATATTTTTCAATAAGTTTTTGCACACCTTGCCTGGCATCTTTTTCATACTTTTTAATCAAAGCAGGTCTTTCTTCTATGGAAACTGTTTCAAATGTACTCTTTATTTCTGCTATCTTTTCTGCCATCTTCTGTTCTTACCCCATTCTTTTCCGTCTTATTCCATGTTACTGTTCACACCTACGATGCAAACAGTAACGGAATCCAGCCTATTTATTATTCGCCTTCGGCGAAAGGCTGGATTCTTCTCTACCACTACTTGTTCTTACGTACTTTGCAGCAAGTGCAAAGTACTACCTGTGAACAGTAACTATTCCATACCACAATACACCTATTCTATTCCACCGAAATTATCAAAAGGATAAAAACGGAAAAAGGCTTTACCTACAATCTTTTCCTCTTTTATTGTTCCTACATTCTCCGAACGGCTATCTGTACTATGATTGCGGTTATCTCCTAAAACAAAATATTCTTCTGGTCCTATAGTAAATTCCTCTGTTGCTAATCCACCATCTAACATCGGCTCTGCTCCATAAGATTCTAGTAATTCTACTCCATTAATATAAATCTTACCTTCTGCAATTCGTATCGTTTCTCCCGGCATTCCAATAATCCGCTTGATATAATATGTTTCCTCATTATATGGGAATATTATAATATCAAATCTTTTCGGTTTTCCAAGATTGTAAGATAACTTATCTACTAACAGATAGTCACCATTGTGCAAGGCCCCTTCCATAGATGTACCCTCTACCATAGTGTGAGTACCTATGAATTTGTTAAATCCAGCAGAAATAAAAAATGCACAAACAATACATACAACCACTTCTACAAAACGACAAAATACAATCTTAAAAAAATTGCCTTCTTCCTCTTCTTCCTGTGTTGGTATATCGATTTGCTCTGTTGGTTCCAAAACAGCAGTTCCATCACCAGATATTCCCACAGAAAAATGATTATCTGTTGCACAAGATGATTTTTCATTCTCATTTCGTGTTTCTGCTAATTGAGCCATATATTGCAGTACTTCTTCTAATTCTTTATCTTGATGTACATTTTCTTCTTGATGCCTCTTTTGAACTTCTTCACGGGCAAGAGGGATATACCTTTCCCAATCAAAAACATTCTGGGGATTATCAAATAAACCGGACTTATAATATATCTGCATTTCCTTACAAAAACGTAAGCTATCCTCAATTTCTTCTTCCTTGTTCATCCTAATCACATCCCATCTCGTATCATCCTTTATTCTTCTGGAAATTCCAATGTTATCTGTCCTAACCGTCCACTTCGGAAATCCTCCATAAGAATTCTGGCTGCTTTATCCAAATCTAATTCATCTCCTGGTTTTCTACAGGAACGTACGCTTGCGATATGCTCCAAAATTGCAATTGCATTTTCTTGTTCTTGACATTCATAACGCCCCTCTAAAATCCCTTTATAGTGTTCTACAAGAAAACGAATTAACTCAATCGCCAAATCTGTAATATTTAATATTTCATCTTTAATAGAGCCTATATACGCCAAACGAAGTCCAACTGTCTGATCCTCAAACTTCGGCCAGAGAATTCCTGGTGTGTCTAATAATTCCACATTCTTATTTAACTTAATCCACTGCTTACCTTTTGTTACTCCTGGTTTGTTGCCAGTCTTAGTACAGGCTTTTCCTGCAAAGCTGTTAATAAATGTGGACTTTCCAACATTTGGTATTCCCACTATCATTGCACGTATAGGACGGTTGATAATTCCACGCTTTCTATCACGTTCAATTTTTTCTTTACATGCATCCATAACAGTATTCTGCACAGATTTCACACCGTTCCCGCTTTTTGCATTTACTGTTGCTACAAAGTATCCTTTTTCCTCAAAATATTGTTTCCATTCATCGGTGTGTCCTTTGTGTGCCAAATCACTTTTATTCAACAATATAATTCTTGATTTGTTCTTTGCCAGTTCGTCAATATCCGGATTCTTACTACTTATTGGTATTCTGGCATCTACCAGCTCAATCACCACATCAATTAGTTTGATATTTTCCTGCATCATACGTTTTGCTTTTGTCATATGCCCTGGATACCACTGAAAATGCATTTATTTACACCTCTTTCTTTTCTTCTTCCCCTTCGTATTTTAGCCAGCTTATAAAATCAAAGGTTGGCTTTAATCGAATCCATGCTTTTCCTATAATTTCCTTTTTTGTAATCATGCCAACACTGGAATACCGGCTATCCTCGCTCTGGTTCCGGTTATCACCAAGTACAAAATACTCTCCTTTTTCCAATGTTATTTTTTCTTCTGCTACTCCCGCAGTAATCATCTTCTCCACCTTATTAATTTCTTCATAAGGTTTATCATTAATGTACAATATGCCATCCATAATTTGGACAGTTTCCCCTGGAAGTGCCACCACTCTCTTCACACTATAATAATTATGTTCTTGTCCCTCTTGCCGGAATACAATCACATCATTCCTGCTTGGAGAAAAAATTTTATATGTCATTTTATTAACCAGGATAGTATCCCCGTCTTGTAATATCAGGTTCATGGAATTTCCTGATACTTGTATTCTTTCTAAACCATAACTTGTAACAAGATAACCCAATACAATTGCTACAATAACTTCAATTAACAGCACTGGCCACTCTCTGATTATTGCTGCAAAAGGGCTTTTGCTTTCCTCTTTATATCCAAATTCCATTCTAATCCTTCTTTACTGTTTTTTCATCTATGTTTTATTTTACTTCATGACAAGCTTTTTGTAAACCCAAAAAGAACCCTTTATCCAAAGATAAAAGGTTCCTTATTTTTCCTGTTAAAATTAGTGTAACTGTTCAGAACCATGAACAGTTACAAAACTCCCATGCCTCGCACAATTAGGCATCACCATAAATATATTCCGCATGGGAGTTTCGTAAACGATGATGCACACAAGTGCAAAAGCAGCACTTGGCACTTATACGAACCTTGCAGCAGAGTGCAAGGTTCTACCTGAAGATAGTGAATATATAGAAATTAGTTACTATTATTTCACCAATTCTTTTACCTTAGCAGCCTTACCAACTCTACCACGTAAGTAGAATAATTTTGCTCTTCTAACTTTACCACGTCTAACTACTTCAATCTTCTCTACAATTGGAGAATGTACAGGCCAAGTCTTTTCTACACCAATTCCGTTAGAATTCTTTCTTACAGTAAAAGTTTCTTTAATTCCACCATTCTGTCTCTTTAATACAGTACCTTCAAATACCTGAATTCTTTCACGGTTTCCTTCTTTTACCTTTGCATGAACTCTTACTGTATCACCTACGTTAAATTCATCTACATTCTGCTTCAACTGAGCATCTTCAATGTTTTTAATAATGTTATTCATTGTGTTTCCTCCTTTAATATTAGGATGTTCTTATTACACTATCGGTAACAGCGGACCATCTTTTTTCTCACAACATTCAAACTTTACCATACTTTTACATAAATTGCAAGCTTTTTTTCTTAGATTTCTGACAATCAGTTACTGTTGTTACTGTTCACTCACAAGCTTGACACTTGCTGTCAAGCTATGTGCCAAAATGTGGAACAGCCAAGAATCCAGCCCTTCGTTGAAGGCGAATATAAATAGGCTGGATTCCGTTACTGTTAGCACCGTAGGTGTGAACAGTAACGGAATCCAGCCGGGCTCATTCATAAAGTGCCAGAATATACAAATTGGCTAAAAATATTTTTTCTGGCTGG
>CAMWUK010000107.1 GCA_947177415.1 uncultured Clostridiaceae bacterium | reverse complement strand
ATTATCTCCTCTGCACCATTATTATCAGCCACAAAAGATCGATATTTTAGTTTTCCTTCTTTTGTTACTTCAAATTCTGGTGATATCTCACTTCCTGCGATATAAAATGTATTTTTATCTTCTATATTTAATGTTGTTATAATTCCATTAGTGTCAATTGAATATAATTTGCATTCTGCTTTCCCAGAACTGACATATTGTCCTATTGCTATATCCAAAGCTTTATCCTGATTAAGATCTTTTGTGTGTAACTGAAAAGTATATGGAAATGCGACTTCTAAGCTATCATTAAAATCAATTTTTTCTTCTGAAACAATTTCATCAAGTTTTAGTACTCTAAGTAAAAAATCACCATACCATACATTAGGGTTAGAAGATACTCCAGAAGAACTATAATATCCATTTGTCATCACAATTTGCACTTGATACAAATCATATAGAGTAGTTTCTGATATCACAATAGGTTCTTTTGATATAATATTTTTTTGTGTGTCTTGTATATTATCTGTTGGATTTATCGTTTTTTCTGCTTGTGCCGTAGAAACAACAGGTTTACTTGCCTGGGACTGATTACATGCTGATAATGTCACTCCCAAGCAAATTATTAATATTGTACTAAAAAACCTTTTCATTATTTTTCATCCTTCCTAGTTCCATTTTCCATTAAACAAACTTTTACTAACAAGTTTAAATAAGTAGTTACCACCTGATATTTCATTTGATGTATCATAAATATCTGCATCTATTGTATGTGGTGTATATTTATATAAAACATAAGTAGCTTTATTGTCAATCCATATATAATTTTTGTATACACCTTTTTTCGTTCTATTATAATTTATTTTTTTCATAACCCGCGGATATGATTTTGGAGCCTTTTTATAAAGCGTATTTAATCGTTTAGTAGCACATAGTATTTGTTTATCAAACCTCGCATATTTTTTTAAATCTCCATCATCTGTAGCACCATATCCCAACGCATATACAAATCTTCGGCTGTTATAATCTGCATTCTGAGCAGTTACTAAACTTTGCTCTTTTTGTAAAAGACATACAATAATTTTAGGATTAATTTTATACTTTTTACAGTAATTAATTATGTATGTGGATGTATCAATTGTCTTATTTTTATCAACAATTGCATTTGTCTTTTTATCATAGCCATATATTTTTACAGGATATTGTAATATCGATTCTTTCTTTTTAAAGAATTTTTTTAGTTGTTTTTTAGTCATTGACTTATAATTTCTAAATTGTTTATTGCTGATAAGATTATTCATATTTACTTTGTTAATAGTTGTCTTTTCATATTTTTTCTTAGAAAAAAACACATCATTGGTTTTTGCTTGACTTATAATACCTTGATTTTCAATGAGTTTGTTTTTTTGATACACCTGTACATTAACTCCTTTATTTGTATAACTATAAACTTCTTTTAAACCATTCGAATAATCTATCTCTTTTAATCGGCTTAAGTTATCATAGGCATAGTTAACAGATACACCATCTGCATGATACTCAGCAATTATTTGATTATTATTATAAATAAGAATATTAACATCTTGATGTTTATTGACATATTCTTCAGCTTGTTCAAATGTGGAAATATTTTCTGTTGAAGCTTTTGCAAAATTGGGTTGAAAAAAAAATAAAAATACAATTCCTAAACTAAATGTTATCATTTTAATTTTTAAACATAAGTTCATAGTTTTGCTACTTAAATATTGTTTTTTATATATATTAATATGGTGAATATTTTACCATATTAGATTAAAATTTGAAACCAAACAGCTTGCACTTAATCCAATTGCCATTTTTATTTTATTATTAGTTACTTCAATTCTCAATACAATATTAAGAATGGTTACGGACTCTCCTTTCTTGTAGTACCAAAATGGCTTGATACTATACACATCAGAGAGTCCGATTGTTTGTAATTACTTATTTCTTCCATAAGAAAATATTATCCTATACCTTTATCGTACAGGATTCTCTCAAAAAGTTCCTCATCCTTTAAATCATATCTTCAAGTTTTAATGAAAAAAGAATAAAGCACTTGTTAATTAGTTTCATTGGATGAACATGCTTTTTGATTCTGGTTTTCCTACGTAAGACATACACACTTTTTACATTTCAGTTTCTTTTTCAGATTCTTCTAATTCTTTGCGTAAGCATTCTGGCATTTCTACTTCGCCCCAGAATAAACAAGAACCCAATGATTCCTGCATATTACCTGCAAGATTATTTAGTTGTTCATTTAACGTTTGCCTGAACTTTTTCTTCATTCTTTACATCCCCTTTCTTGTATTTTTGGTAAATACAAGTAGCAGCAACCTCCAATGCCTGAACCAGTAAACCGCTTATGATTAGATTGGGATACATATTTGGAAGAAAATTTACTATCCATGTTAGTATAAGCAGAACGGTCAATGCCTTTGCTTTAAATCCCATCTTTTGTACTTTGTTATAATTCATCCGGTTTACAGAAGGTATAGGTGTACTTATCCAGATTTCAAGCAATAAAATGCTATATACCATGTATTTTACTATCGAATTCATCAGAAAAGTTTCTGCAAGTGCCAGTGCGATTCCAAAAATCAAAAGAGATTGTATAAAACACCCCAACATGGTTTTTCTGTGACTTCCACCCATAAATGTCCTTATTGGAATAATTGCTAAAACGAGAATAAGAAATTCCAGCATTTTGTGCATTGCACAAAATAAGAAAAGCAGACAAAGAAATTTTTCAAATTCTGATAAAAGTACTAAAAGAGAATACTTTATTTTTTGTATCATAATATGATTATAATCTTGTGTATGTAATGTATTCATAACTAAACAAGCTAATTTCTCATTTATTTTTTCCCATTGCTGAAAGATTATCATTCTCACCACTCCTTGTATACATACACTTTTATCATTTTCTTATTTTCTTTTCAACATTTTTCGGGCAAATTTACCGCAAATACACCTTAAACGACCGCAAATGCAACATTTTATGTTGTTTCTTTCTTTTTTCTCTGTTACAATACTTCCAAGACTACAATATTGAAAAGGAGATTAGCTTTTTATGCAAAAACTTTTAATTGTTGAAGATGATGATGTACAACGCATTACTTTACATAATAGTATTCAAGAGTTTTATCCTAAATGGATTGTTTTATCTGCAAATAATTATGACTCTGCATTAGAACTATTAATACAATCAACAAAAGAATGTGAATATTTTTCTATGTTTTTATTAGATATTCAATTAAAACAGGATAAAGGTGATATGAGTGGTTTTGTGTTGGCAGAACAGATCCGGTCTGATACCAATTATTTTAAAACACCTATTATATTTTTGACTTCAATTTCTGAAAAAACACAATTTGCTTTAGCAACCTATCACTGTTATAATTATATAACTAAACCATATTCGACAGAGGATATTCTATATCAGATACAGCAAATGCTTCTTACTGGTTATCTGGAAGATAATTGTATTGCAATAACGGATACCAAACGTATTATTCATCGTATTCCCCAAAAAGAAATTGTGTATCTGGAATTTAAATCCCATCAGGTTATTTTTACTACAAAACAAGATGAGATTATATCAAGAGGGGTTTCTTTGAATAATTTATGGAATCAATTAACTAGACATTTTATTCAATGTCATAAAAAATTTATTATTAATTTAAATTATGTGAATTCATATAACAAATCAAATGGCTACATTAATGTGAATGGATTTATTCTTCCTGTTAGTCGTACTTATAAGACTCAATTGGAAGATGCCTTACACTCCCAAGATATACTATAAGTAATTATTAGAGATGGGAAAATGAATATAAAAATGTACAAAATGTTACAGAAAGTGAGATATTTTTCGTGAGAACCTTATTGTTACACATTTCATCTATATTAGAATTTGTTTATATTGTAATTGTTGCAAAATCTTTATCCAAACAATCTTTTGTTCCAAATTTTAAAGATATTGTTGGGGGTTTTATAATCACTTGCATATACATTTTAGTTCCTGATGATAATTCAGTAACTTTATGGATAGCTGGGCAATTATTTTATTTAATATATATAGCAAGTTTAACAAAAGACTCGATTTTAAATCGGATTAATTTGTATTGCATCTCTTATGGTATAGCAATATTATTGAATCTCTTCATGTTTGCTGTTATAAGTCTTTTCTTATCTCAAGATATTTGGTATGTTCCTATACTTGGGAATATTGGTTGTCTTATTTTATCTATTTTTCTATTTCGGTTTACGATATGTAAACAATTATATGGGTTTCTCTGTCATGCTAGAATGCCTTATAAACTGCTTATGCTAAACAGTTATATTTTATTAACCGTTTTGTTATTATTTTATAAAATAAATGCTGGTGATTTTTATATTAATTTGATTTATTGGTTAACCATTAGTTTTGTTCTTTTATTTGCCAATATATGTATTCTTTATTATGACCATCAACTATTTCAAAAACAGCAAGAGGTTATCTCTTATCAGAAAAATCTGCCAATTTATCAGGCTTTGGTAGATAGCATTCGTGCCAATCAACATGAGTTTTCTAATCGTATACAATACATGCAGAAATTACCATACTTTTGTAAGGATTACGATTCATTGTGTAAATCCTTAATGAAGACATCAAATTCATACTGCAAGCCTTTACAACACTATGCTTTACTACAAATTGATATGCCCCTATTGGCAGCAACTCTTTATGCACTATCTAGTCAGGCAGAACAAAGAGGGATCCATATTGTATTTAATATTGGTTCTTTCCATTTAGTTAGCCATGCACCAGAATATCAACTTGCAGATTTTATAAGTATATTAATACATAATGCAATAGAAGCATCGAAAGAAGGTGATAAACTATATGTCCAAGTAAATACACACCAAGACCGTCTTCAATTTGAAATTCGGAACCCTGTTTTAAGAAAATATTCATCTTCGGAAATAAGTCAATTTTTTCATAAAGGATATACGACTAAGAATTCCAGAGACAAGACAACAGATACTCCCCATGGATATGGTTTGTATTTATTGTTAGAAAATATAACTAAACTAAATGGTAGTATTGGTGCAGAGTGCATTGTACATAAAAATAATTTTTGGATTATTTTTAGCCTTGTGGTTTAATGGGAAAAATATTAGTATATAAATGAAAGAATATTATCAATACAAAAGGAGGATATAGCAATGTGGGCTTATGAAAGCGTATTTTATCAAATTTATCCATTAGGATTCTGTGGAGCACCTTTTGAAAATGATGGGAACCAGCAATCACGAATTCTTAAGGTCATAGATTGGATTCCACATATTCAGAAACTGGGAGCCAATGCCATCTATTTTTCACCAGTGTTTGAATCGGATACCCATGGATATAATACCAGAGATTATAAAAAGATTGATTGCAGATTGGGAACGAATGATGATTTTGTCAAGGTATGTGAAGAATTGCATGAGGCCGGAATCCGCGTTGTTCTGGATGGTGTGTTTAATCATGTGGGTAGAGGTTTTGAAGCTTTTCAGGATGTCCTGCAGAATCGGGAAAATTCCAGATACTGTGACTGGTTTCACATTAATTTTGGTGGTAATTCAAACTATAATGACGGACTTTGGTATGAAGGCTGGGAAGGCAATTATGATTTAGTAAAATTAAATCTTCAGAATGAGGAAGTGATCCAGCATATTTTTGATGCAGTGAAATACTGGGTGGAAACCTTTGATATTGATGGATTGCGGCTGGATGTAGCATATTGTCTGAATAAGGATTTCTTGAAACGTTTGCGTCAGTTTACGGATTCCTTAAAAGAAGATTTCTTCCTAGTGGGTGAGACACTACATGGGGATTATAAATTATGGGCAAATGACGAGATGTGCCATTCTACCACGAATTATGAATGCTATCATGGAATGCACTCTAGTTTGAATAGTATGAATCTGTTTGAAATCTGCCATTCTCTTGCTAGACAGTATGGATCAGAAGAGTGGACATTATATAAGGGAATGCATTTATTAAATTTTGTGGACAACCATGATGTGAGCCGGATAGCCAGTATTCTCCATAATGAAAAGCATTTGCCATTAATTTATGCCATGTGTTTTGGCATGCCGGGGATTCCATGCATATATTATGGAAGTGAATGGGGTGCAAAGGGAAATAAGGCAGAAGGTGATCCAGCACTCCGTGTCAGCTTTGATAATCCTAAATTTGGTGAACTGGCAGAATGGATTGCAAAACTGGCAAAGATCAAAAAAAATAGTAAGGTGCTTAATTATGGTAGTTACCGGACTATTCTATTGACAAACCACCAATGTATTTTTGAACGTGCTTATAATGGTGAGAGAGTATTGGTGGCGATCAATGCATCAGGGGAGTCCTTTATGGCACACTTTGATGCTGGATGTGGTATGGCAGAAGAGCTAATTACTGGGAAACCACATGATTTTGGTGGTGGAAGTGAATTGCCACCATATTCTGCAGCATTTTGGAAAATGGAGAGATAGAATTTAAAGTTTTAACAGAAAAGGCATGTGTGGGAGAACACATGTCTTTTTCTGGTTTTAATTTTTTATTGGTTTTTCCTTAATGGTAAATTTAACCTTATTGCTAGTTGTAAAGCGGTATGTGCGGCTGGATTCCACCCTTGCAACTACTGTGTAAGTTCCTGGTTTTATAGCTTTCTTTACAATTTTACCTTTACCATTTTTTATAGTATAGGTAATCTTTGCCTTTTTATTTGTATTCTCTAAAATTTTAATCACAGCTTCTTTTCCATCATAAACTTTACTTTTGCAGGAAATTTTTAATTTCCCTTTAGGTAAGGCAAACTCGTCCAGTGTTCCAAAGCGGTACTTTTGTTTTTTCAAAAAATTTAATACTTCATCTAATGCCTCACAGTTTGATGATGAGGTATTGTGTATCAGTGGCAAAGCACCCTTATGGTAATTTTCCTTAAAATGGTCTATTACATAAGTTTTTCCTGGTTGATGATTTTCGTCATAATCATAATATGCCATACTCCAGAAAATTGTTTTATATCCCAAATCTTGTGTAACCTTAAGGCTTTTTTCACTGAAACATCCCATAGGTGGACGAATAAAAGGATCCATGATGTAACCTGTGGCTTTTTTCATTGCTTTAGCACATTCTTTAATCTCTTTTTTTATCTGGGTTACAGATACCTTAGATAGATCAGGATGTGTACAAGTGTGATTTCCTACCAGATGCCCCTGTTTTTTCATTTTTTTTACCAAATCAGGGTGGCTGTCAATAAAACCTTTTGTAACAAAAAATATGGCTTTTGCTTTATGCTTTTTTAATGTTTTTAATATTTTGTCGGTGTATCCATTTTCATATCCGCAATCAAATGTAAGATAAATCACTTTTTCTTTTGTCTTTGTATTCATATAGAAACTGTCATAATCAGAAAGTTTCATACCTGCCGGAATTCCTCCACCTGCCTTTTGGTGGTTCTTTTTCCGTTTAATGTACCAGCTATATCCGGTAGACGAGTACTTGCTATAATCGGTCTTTGTTGCTGCTTCTATCTTAATTTCATTCATAAATATTTGTTGGAAATAGGATTCCCCTTCTAGTAACAGGATACCTATAAGACATATTGTCCATACACTCCTAATTGTGGAAAAAATTATTCTTTTGTTTATTCTTCGTTTCATCTGCTTTATCTCCCGTTTTTTTTATGCTTTATAGATTGTCTTGGAATCTGTTGTGTAAGAAATCTGGTTAAATGTGACAGCCCTATTTCTTAGTTTTCTTCAGAGGGGTTTAACTTTCCTTCTTTTATCATTTTTTCTCTTATATCTTCAACTGTTTCTTTGGATAGTTTGGTTGCTTTTACAATTAGTGAAGTTGTCATATTTTCCAGCAACAAGATTTGTGCCGTTTCAATGCCCGCTTCTTCTCTGCCTTGCTCCAACCCCTGCTCTCTGCCATGTTCCAGACCTTTCGCATATTCCATATCAAATACTTGTTCTAATCCAGTACTCATGTTCTCCACATCTCCTTTCTGCATACGATCAATCATTTCTTTCGCCATTTGCATTCCAAATCTCTGTCCTATAATTAGCATAATCCATTTTTCAAGTTCACATTTTTCTGTGTCAGGCATACCTAAAATACGTTTTGACATAGTCTGTATCCATTCCATGCATTCTTCTTTTGTTCCCAAACTGTCCAGATAGACTAAGTTGTCTGCCAGGGTATTTCCTTCCAGAATCATCTCTTTACTTAATTTTTTTGCATCTACTAATATATACTTGAAATTCAGACCCAATTCTCCTAATAGTTGCGAATTTTCTATAATATCGGCAAACTGCATCTTCGCTTTCCATGTTTCCTGCCCATTGTAAAATACACATGGTATGATTGCCGGAAGCCTGAAATCTTGGATGTTGGGATTTTTCATGTTTTTAAATTCCCGCATCCACAGGCAGAACATATATGTCAAAAGACGGAAAGGCATGGTATAATCATTATTACTCTGCATTTCCTGAATTAAAAATATATAAATCTCTTTTGCTTTCTTGTCTTTTTTCATTTTTTCAGGAAGGGCTATTTTATAGATGACATCTGATTCATAAGTTTCAAAATTTTCTCTGATAAATTCCTTATCAATCTGCTCCAAATCTTCCTCAGTTATGTCTTTCATCCAGTCCAGTTTTAAATACTTTATAGCAAAATCTAAAAAGTTTTTTTTGACTGAAAAGAAATCTTTATGACTCTTGTCGTATGGCTTGTCAATCTCCAAACCGCTGTCATTTTGATGGAGGGTAATTTCACTATTTATTCTTTTCTCTTTGCTTTTGTTAATTGGCTGTTTCATACATTTTCTCCTACTTCATTATAACATAGCATTCTTTTAACAGTCTATAAAACTTTACATGAAAAACAAAAAAATTAACCGTTTGGTGTTACTGTTCAGCTATGTCATTTATATTTTTCTGAAATATATACCACAATTAAAAATTTATGTATATGATTATAACAGAAAATTACTTAAAATGTTAATAACAGGATAAACAACCACCCAAATTGGATGAATAACCGTTACTGTTCACACCTACGGTGCTAACAGTAACGGAATCCAGCCTATTTATAATTCGACTTCGGCGAAAGGCTGGATTCTTAGCTATTTTATGTTTTTGGCACATAGCTTGACAGCAAGTGTCAAGCTTGTGAGTGAACAGTAACGAATAACCACTATTTAGCATGAACTAAGCCCGTGAACAATTACTGATAAATTTATCCATTGTGTTGCTTGTTTTGCAATGGCAGTTTTTTTGTTGTATGCATATATGATGACTATTTTACATGACTTAAATTGTAGATAGAGTTATACTTGGTAAAAATCAGATGAGAGAAAATAGATTATCTGATTAACAAAAACAAGAAAGAGGTAGAAAGAATGCAACAATTTTTAAGTAAGGAACTAGTAGAAAGAATCAAGAAAGAATTTCCAAAAGGTAAAGTAGTAGAAGCAGAATTTATTACAGAAAAAACGGGGATTTTATGCAAAAAGGAAGCACAAGGGAAGGTGTCTTATGTGGACAAAGCAGGAGGAATTCATTTGCAATGGAGTGAAGGAGGAACCCGTACATTAATTTGTGGGGAAAAGAATTGGTATTTATTAGAAGTATAAATCTGTAAAGAAATATAAGAAAAAGTACAATGATTTCTTAACAGCTATAGATAAAAGATTGGGGACTATTGCAAAACCAGATTGGTATAATAGTCCCTTTGTTATAACTGTTATTTTATTAGGGAGTATCATCCTCTTCCAGATTTGATAAAGCATATTCGCAGCACTGAATTACAAGTTGGTTCAAAGATACATCTTTGTTTTGTGCCAGTTGCTCTAGCTGTTGCACTAATGTAACAGGAAGACGGAAAGTTTTGTTGACATGTTCGGTTTTGGTAACTTTAAACATAGAAATTCTCCTTTCTGGGGTTGTAACTGCTCTATATTTGAAAAGTTGCTTTTTGTTTTATTATATGTATAAAATGGGATATTATAAACACTATAAAACTGCATATATAGATATAAGTGCAAATATAAAAGAAAGTAAGCTGTATCTGTTCAGGTACTGAACAGATACAGCAAGATAATAAGTATATAAATTTGCAATTTGCTAGTAAAGAAGTCACACATCACAACAAAAATGGTGACAGTATTCTAAAAAATAAAAGACTGGAATTAAGAAGGACTAATGTTTATGAAAGCAGAAAAACGCATCACAGGTAATTTGATTTGAAATGATTTCTGTGGGTATTATAACTAATATTAATAAGTAAATTTTGTTGAAAAAGGCAATAGATAAAATTAAATTAGTATGATATATTATATAGGTGATATACACTGTTATTTATAGTGTGTATTGTAGTGCAGTTTGGAATTATAATATATTAGATATGTTCTCTATGTCGAAGATTATATAAACAAAATTTTAATGGAAGAGGACAATTAGGTTATTATTTTTTTAACAAAGGAAGTTTGTATACAACTATAGATGAGCAAATTCCGAAAAATGCACAAAAAACATAATATATTGTCCGCATATCACGGAATTTATTGTGCAATATTTTATATTTGATCATTTGTAGTTTTATAGTTAATTTTCATTACATCACCTCTAACATAAACTATAAAATATATCTTAATGCCGAAATTCGGTATTAAAATTAAGAAAGGAGATGATATAAATGAATGAAGGAAACAAAGTGCTTTCGTATGCGAATAGGTTAGAAGGCTTGCTTCGCAATTACCTTAATTGTCATTATACGGAATTTGGTGTGAAAGCAAACAACAACTTAACAGATCGTGATTGGAAAAGTCCTATCAATTTTGCATTAGGTTATTGTTACGCATCGTCAAATGATAATCCTGAAGTGAAAAAGAAGATTGAATACTTTTTAGGTAATGAGCTTCAAGGAAAGAGTATTGGAGATGTGGTAAACAAATATGAATACTATGGTTTTACAACTCAAGAAGAAGCATATGAGTATATACACGAAACAATAGAAGCTTTGAGAGGAATACTTTCTCTTTCTAAGGAGAATTAACCCAAAGAAGGTATTATGAAACTATAACTATACTATTCTGCTTTAAAAAAATGTAAAGTTAGAAATGGGTGGTTATAGTTTGAATAATATGTAAAACCATTGTAATGCTACATAAAATAGTAGCTTACAGTGGTTTTGCTTCAATTAGAATGTTAAAGATGCGGCTTATAAGGAATGGAGGGGTTTTCGTGAAAGGATTTTGGAAAAAAGGAATGGTAACACTGTTAACAGCAGCACTTCTGGCAGGAAGTACAGACGGTGCATTGCCTGTGTGGCAGGCAGCAAAGGTAAAGGCGGCAGAGTCGGAATATGTGCCATTAAATCAGAAGTTTACGAGTAGAAAAGAAGCATATTTTGAACTGACAGAACATGGAGTGGTGACATTTGAGAATAATGGAAAGGCTTTAGATGGTGTAGAGGTATATCGTATATTAGAGGATGGAAATGAAGTATGCTATGCAGGCGAAACCTTGAGGTTACGATTGACACCAGGGAAATATAAGGCTGATTTTAATTATGAATATGAATATGAATATATTGATAAAATTAATTTTGTTTCTGAGGAATCTTTGCCATATACTGAAAAAGAATGGAATGATAATTTTGACGATGCCAATGAAATACAAAAGAATATTGCATATACAGGGAACTTAAACAAAAAATATTCTTCTCCTTATAGTGCTACTTTTGATTATTATATTAGTAGTGATCAAGATTATTATAGATTTGAATTAGAACAGGCAGGAACGGCACGGATTCAGTATTCTATTGAGGATTTAAGCTATAGTTCTAAAGGTTCGGGAAACTGGAATAGTATTATGTTATATAACGAAGATGAAGAAGGCAACACAAAGGAAATCTGTTCCATAGGTTCTTCTGATTCTAATAAAACAAGATATTCTTCAAGATACCGTCTGCCAAAAGGTATCTATTATATAAGAATTAGAAATAACGATTCCTATGACCATAAGTGCAATGTCTCCGACTACCAGCTAAAAGTCAACTATGAACCAGAATCATCTGACAGCTACGAGCAGGAATACAACGACACAGAAGATACTGCAAACGAAATTTCCACCAACACAGGTTATACAGGCAATATCTCAATCTCCGATGACAAAGACTACTACAAATTTACTCTTCCAACCACAAGCAGGGTAAATTTGAAAATGCAGGTTCCAAGACAAAGCGAAAATGGTCTCTTTCATGCAGTCTTACATAAAGTAGGAGACAGCAATAAAATTACAGAAGTAAAGACAACCACAAATCCTATTGCAAGATCCACAGAAACGCTGTTAGAAGCAGGAGATTATTATGTAATGGTGGAAAATGGAAGTAGTTTGGATTCCATGATAGATTATACCTTAACCGTTGAAGCCAAAGAAGTGGTGGTTGTACAGGAAATTACTGTCACACCGGAGAAAACACCTGCTTATAAGGGAGACAAGTTTTCCATGATAGCAGAAATTACACCAGAGAATGCAGAAAATAAAAAGGTTTCATGGACATCCAGTGATACTTCAGTAGCGAAGATTGATGAAAATGGAGTTGTGACTTGTGTAGGGGCAGGGAATGTACTGATTACAGCAACAGCACAGGACGGCAGCCAGATATCAGGAACTTATTTGCTGAAAGTGAAGAAACTTCTGGTAGACAGCATTATGATTAGTGCACCTTACCAAACTGCAGAGGTTGGCAGCAACCTGGAGTTAAGTGCAAAAGTTACCTTAAATAATGTAAGCACTACAAGTTCCATACCTATACTGTGGGAGAGCAGCGATGAAAGTATTGCACAGGTTTCAGAGGATGGAAAAGTTACATGCAAGGCAGCAGGAACGGTAACTATCACAGCGACAGCAGAAGATGAAAGCAGAAAAGCAGGAACTTTTTTAATAACAGTCATAGAAAAACCAAAACCAACTGTTATACCAGAACAGACGGAAGCACCAGTTCCTTCAACAGAAGTTACTGCGGCACCAATCAAAGAAACAAAGCAGCCATTAAAAACATTGGAGCCAAAACCGACAGTCATGTCGGAACAGCCGGCAACAGCACTTCCATCAACGGAAGTTACTACAACACCAATCAAAGAAACTGAACAGCCATTAAAAACACAGGTACCAAAACCGACAGTCATGCCAGAACAGCCAACAACAGAGACACCGGAAGAAACTAAATTACCATTCCGTACACTGGATCCAACAATATCTGATTTGAATCCGACTAAACCAGATGTTACAATTATTCCGACAGTTACATCCGGTTCTCCGGTTACACCGACAGATGACCCAAATAAAGATCCTGATTTTGAGGAAGATTTGGTAAAAACTATTACATTAAGCAGTGATTTAGAAGAAGATGAAGAAATAAGAGTAGGAGATAAATTCAGTCTATATGCAGAGATCACACCAGAGGAGGCAGAAGATACAGAAATTCTCTGGTCAACAAGCAATGCCAAAGTTGCAACAGTGAATAAAAAAGGGCAGGTTGTATGTGTAGGAAAAGGAAAGGTTACAATTAAAGCAGAAGCTACAGACGGAAGTGGTGTGTCTTCCAATATGACATTTACAATATTGAAGGCAAAAAGTAAGAACAATTATTTGTCAAAAATATCCATATCACAAGGGAAATTAACACCAGCATTCAAAAAAACAAAAACTTCCTATACAATTATATTAACCAAGAAAATGTCAAAAGTGATTATTAAGCCAGTGGTAGCAGATAAAAGTGCAGTTATGACAATCAACGGCAGTAAAACAACGAAAAAAGTTGTAAAACTAAAATCTGGAAAAAGAACTACCATAAGCATCAAAGTAAAGGCAGAGAATGGAAAAAGCAGAACATATAAGATTATAGTAAAAAGAAGATAAAAAATAGAAAGGTAAGGGGAATGCCCGAACCCCAATATTGTATTTCATGGATAGGCAGCCTTAAAAGGCTGCCTGTTACTTTTCTAATGCAACAAATTTTTGTAATCTCATACAATGCATTTATTTGATTGTCACCTTTTTTGTGCTGCCACTGCTGATATAAGTTTTTCCTTTATAGGTTTTGTATGCCTTTACCATAAAGAAATAATTCTTACCAGATTTTAGTTTTGTTTTTATATAGTCAGTATCCTTTATATCTCCAAGTTTATTCCATGCATCTGCAGCATTGGTTTTGTAATAAATTCTATAACCAGTAGCTCCTTTTACTTTATTCCATTTCAATATTGCTTTCTGCTTTCCGGCACTTACATTCAAAATTACAGATGCTGGTTTTGTTGCCGTATACAGGGAAGTATAGGATGGACTGGTGACCTGTTGTTTATCCTGCGTCAAATATGCTTTCACTGCAAAACGGTATGTTGAACCTGAACTTAACTTTTTCACTGTATACAAAGGTGTATTAGATGGAACACTTGCAATTTTATTCCATTTCTTTTTTGTACTATCGTATTGATATACCAAGTATCCTTTTGCATTAGAAACTTTCTTCCAAGTTAGTTTTATACTGTTGGTCTTGGAATTTGCCTTTAGGTCAGAAACCTTGGAAATAGTTGTATTGTTTGAGGCAGGTTTTTTATTTATGGTGATTGTCTGTTCAAGGAAAATGGAATCATTCTCTTTCAAGGAAGCCGTAATCACTGCAGAACCCAATCCTTTTAATGCTATCATTCCATTATCACTAATTGTTGCTACAGAAGGGTTACTGCTTTTAAAGTTAAAATTAGATGATAATAGTTTTTGCGTGGTAGAATTAGAAGTTTCATTTTTGTGATAAATTTCCATTTCAACCATTTGGTTTATTTCTGTATCATAAAAAGTACAATTTGTGTCTGCTTGTAAATGAAGAAGATCTTTTTGTATGGATATAATTCTGTTTACTTGTTTATTTTCTGAAACAGATGGTGTTACAGCAGGATCATTATCAAATAATTGTACGCAGTATAAGTTACCTTTATTATCTTTAAAGCAGCCAATTCCAATACTTCTTACATAGGGATCTATAATATTTTGATAATGTCCCGGAGAAGTATTCCAAGCGTTCATTACCGCCTGTGGAGAGTTATATCCAACAGCGATATTTTCAGAACGGCGGGTACCACGATTAAAAATAGTAAAACATTCACTTCCATCTGGTCTGGTATGGCTGTAATACAAAGAGTTTTCAGCAGCACGCTGCATGGCAGATTCTAATAATTCGCTGTCAAGTATCAACGCAGGCAGTCCTTTTGCTGCACGTGTCTGATTTACAAGATCTAATATATCATTTACATAAGTATAATTCTCTGTACCTGAAATCTCTAAATGGATATTTGTATTCGTTTCCTCTGGATCAGTTGATGCAAACTTATTGATTTCTTTCCAAATAGCATCTGCGGTACGATTTCCTGTCAGTACATTCTGTATCTGGTTATTTCCATCAATTAGTACAGTAAATGGCAATGTTCCGCTTCCACTTGAAGCATAAAATAAATCGTAATAATCCCACATAGCATAATAGATGCTGTTATAGATTCTGGTATCATCATAGCAGAATGTAATGGAATCACATCCATAAGTTTGTGCAAATGCCTTTGTTTGTTCCAAGGAAGCACGGTTGCATTCTGCAAAGATAACACGGATATCAGGATTATTAACCCATTGGCTTTTAGCAATATTTCTAACAGTGTTCTGTGAATTAGAGCACTTTATATGTCCAAATATGAGTATGGTTATCTGTCCGGGATTTGCTAAAGTAGAGATAGTTTCTCCCTCTATAGATGTAAATGTGTATTCAAAATTTGTTCCTTTTGTTTGTGTAACAGAATCCGCTAGTACTTTGGTTTCCAAATTAAGATTTGGAAATAAAAAGAAAAAAAATAGTAAAAATGATAAAAACACTCGTAAGAATTTCTTTTTCATAATATTCCCCTTTCTGGTATATAACCCACTTTCATTGTAATATAAAATCCTATTCTTTTCAAACATAAATAAATTCTACCTACAAAAA
>CAMWUK010000106.1 GCA_947177415.1 uncultured Clostridiaceae bacterium | reverse complement strand
GGCGAATTATTATGGGCTTAAACGTAACTGTTCATGGTTCTGAACAGTTACACAAAAGAATAGAATGTATATTTCTGGGAAAAAAGGACATCCTAAACATAATAGAGAATATGAGGGAAAGTGTTCTCTTGTTTGAAAAGTGAAAGGATGGATGTTTTATGGAACGGAGTGTATACAGACTAATATGTGCAATCAGTTCTTTGTGTATTGTATTTTCTTTGTCCTATTATTTTAGTTATATCAAAGCATGGGAACATTATGAAAAAAGTCAAATGGAGAGGGAAACAAAGGAACAGGTTTTCCCAGCAGGCAATCAGGAAGAGGCAATCGTAAAACCGGGGGCTACTTGTATTTATCAGATTTATAATACAGAAACCGGAACCATGACAGAAGAAGAAGGATATGTAACTTCAGAAATGGTTGCATTAAAAAGAGCAGATATTTTGCTTTATTTAGAAGATTATATGGAACATTTGCCTAAGGAGGAAGAGGAAAAGGGATTAGAATCCTATACCCTTACTTATTTTTCTACAGATAAAATAATATTTGAGAAATCTTACAATCCTAATAAAGCAAGTTATATGTATTATATTGTTGTAGAAAATAATATTGTGGTAGTGTATTATACGGATTGGAAGACAGTGTTTGAATATACAGGAATTGATGCCAGAAGACTTAGTATGGAGGAACAAAAGAAATTAAGTAATGGGATAAAAGTAAAGGATAATGCAGAACTTTATAGCATATTGGAGGATTATTCCAGTTAATCAGACAGCACACGAGTGTATTATCTCATTTGACCGAATGTGGTAATTATTCAGGTAGAAACACGCATTTACTGCGTGTTTATGTAGTAAAAAATGAAAGTTGATTGTTCTAAGCCCTTTGACGAAGGCGAATTTTCATGGGCTTAGAACGTAACTGTTCATGGTTCTGAACAGTTAACTAATGGATAGATAAAAGGAGGATTACAAATGAAGTTAGAGACTTTACAAAGTATGAAAGACAGAAGAAGCATTAAATCATATTTACCTGGGCAGATTAAGAAGGAAGAACTGGACACAGTATTGGAAGCTGGGATTTATGCGGCAAATGGCAGAGGATTACAATCTGCAAAAATTGTAGTAGTGCAGGATAAAGAAACAAGAGATTTACTGTCCAGATTAAATGCACAAGTTATGGGAACAGATATAGATCCATTTTATGGGGCACCAACCGTATTAATCGTCTTTGCAGACAGTGAAAGCCATACATACTTGGAGGATGGTTCTCTAGTGATGGGCAATCTTATGTTAGGTGCTTATGCAGTTGGTTTAGGTTCTTGCTGGATACATAGGGCAAAAGAAGTTTTTGAGATGCCGGAAGGTAAGGAACTTATGGAAAAATGGGGACTGGATGCAAAGTATAAAGGCGTGGGACATTGTATTCTTGGCTACATAAAAGGTGATATGCCAAAAGCAAAACCACGAAAAGCAGATTATATTCTGCGTGTGTAGATAGAAGGTGGAAGAGTATGGCTAAGAAAAAAGATGTAATTATAATTGGAGGGGGTGCATCGGGACTTTTTGCAGCCATAATATGTGCGAGGGCAGGAAAAAGGGTTCTTATTTTAGAACATAAAGACCGCATTGGAAAAAAGCTTCTAGCTACTGGAAATGGGAAATGTAATTATACTAATTTAGCTATGCCCGAAGGATGTTACAGGGGGGAACATCCGGAATTTGCCTCTTATGCACTAAATATATTTAGAGCAGAGGATACCATTACATTTTTTGAAGAGTTGGGCATATACCCCAAAAATAAAAATGGTTACATATATCCAAATTCCGAACAGGCAGCATCTGTGTTGGAAGTTATGGAGATGGCATTAAATTATTATCAGGTGCAGATTGTGTGCAAAGAAGAGGTTACAGAAATTGTACCAAAGAACACAGGATTTATCATAAAAGGAAACCAAGGAACTTACCAAGGAGATAATGTAATTCTTGCAGCAGGTGGACAAGTTTCTGCAAAGCTTGGTTCTGATGGAAGTAGTTATAAACTTGCAAAGAAATTGGGACATACAGTGATAAAGCCGGTTCCGGCATTGATTGGATTCAAGTGTAGAGAAAATTTCTATAAAGAGTTGGCGGGAGTTCGTACAGAGGCTGTTGTTTCTTTGTATATAGATAACATAGATTATTGTGTAGCAAAAGACCGGGGAGAGTTACAATTAACCAATTATGGAATTTCCGGAATACCAGTATTTCAAATCAGCCGTTTTGGTTCAAGAGCTATTAAGGAAAGAAAGAAAGTTTTTGTAAAAATAGACTTTTTGCCAGACTTAGAGAAAGAAGAAGTGTATAAGCTGCTTTGGAACCGTTTTAAGGAGACAGATGGAAAGACAGCCTGGCAGGCAATGATAGGTTTATTAAACAAAAAGCTTTCTAGGGTATTATTAGCAGAAAGTAAGATAGATTGTGATATTTCTTCCAAAGAAGTATCCAAAAGGCAATTGAACTTTTTGACAGATAATATAAAAGATATGTGTACTTCTGTATTAGATACCAATGGATATGAAAATGCACAGGTAACAGCAGGAGGAATAGAGACGGAACAGGTACATGAAAATACTATGGAATCTAAATTAGTATCAGGATTGTATTTTGCAGGAGAGATTTTGGACATTGATGGCATTTGCGGAGGATATAACCTCCAATGGTGTTGGAGTTCTGCATATACTGCAGCTATGGATATTGTGAAAAAATAGTAATTATTCAGGTAGAAAAATTAAAGTTTGTAGAGTTTAAGCCCTTCGCCAAAGGCGAATTATTATGGGCTTAAACGTAACTGTTCAGAACCATGAATAGTTATAGGGAATTATACATATCTATTTTGAGATTAAATACATACGAAAATTTGTTTATTTACAGATAGGAGTAATTAAATTGTTAAGGATAACACAGTTAAAAGTAAATATTAGTGATTTTTATGTACAGCATCAAGAAGAAGTGAAAGAAAAAGGATGGGAAACATGTTATGGGAGTTATGAGTCATCCTTAGTAGAAGGGAAAATATGTAAATTACTCCATTGCAAAATACAAGATATTTTCCAGTATGATATAGTCAAGCGTTCCATAGATGCAAGAAAAAAACAAGAAATTTTTTATAATTATTGTGTGGAAGTTTCCCTTGATAAAAAGAGAGAGAAAAAAATCTTGGAGAAGGGCAAACAAAATCAAATTACAGTGGCAAAAAAAATAGTATATAATCCTCAGGTAACAGGGGAAGAAACTTTATATAAACGTCCTGTGATCGTGGGATTTGGTCCGGCTGGAATGTATTGTGCCTTGATGCTTGCAAGGGCAGGATATTGTCCAATTGTAATAGAGCAGGGAGCGTGTGTGGAAAAACGAAGAAAGGATGTGGAGAGTTTTTGGAAAGGAAATGCATTAAAGCCTTTCAGCAATGTACAGTTTGGAGAAGGCGGTGCAGGAACTTTTTCTGATGGAAAGTTGAATACCATGGTGAAGGATAATACAGGAAGAAATCATAAAGTATTAGAAATTTTTGTGGAACATGGTGCACCAAAAGAGATTCTTTACATGCAAAAACCACATATTGGTACAGACTTGTTGTGCGATATTGTCCGTTCCATCCGGGAAGAAATTATAAGCCTGGGTGGAGAAATTCGTTTTGAAAGCCAGGTAACTAACCTTAGGATAGATGAAGGAGAAAGGGTTACTGGTGTTGAGATAAATCATGAGACCTGGCTGAATACCCAAATAGTAGTGTTGGCAATTGGACATAGTGCCAGAGAAACGTTTTCTATGTTACATAAGAGAGGAATTTTGATGGAACAGAAGCCCTTTGCCATTGGTGTTCGTATGGAGCATAGACAGAATATGATTGATATGGCACAATATGGAGAATTGCATGGGATTCTTCCGGCAGCAGATTATAAGCTGACTTATCAAGCAGAAAATGGAAGGAGTGCATTTTCTTTTTGTATGTGTCCGGGGGGATTTGTTGTAAATGCTTCCTCAGAACCACAAGCATTAGTAGTAAACGGGATGAGTAATTATAAAAGAGATGAGGAAAATGCCAACAGTGCATTAGTGGTAAATGTAGTTCCAGAGGACTTTGGAAGCAACGATGTGCTTGCGGGAGTGGAATTTCAGAGAAAATGGGAAAGACTTGCCTATCAAATTGGAAATGGGAAGATACCTACCCAGCTATGGAAAGACTTTCAGAACAAAAATAAGAGTACAAAATATGGAGAAACTACCCCATGCCAGAAAGGGGCAAATTGTTTTGGAAATTTATGGGATTGTCTTCCGGATTTTGTTTGTGAAACGCTACAGCTTAGTATACCTTACTTTGGAAAAAAGATACCAGGATATGACAGAGAAGATAGTATCTTATCTGGGGTAGAAACCAGGACATCATCTCCGATCCGTATTCTTCGTAATGAAGAGTTTGAGGGGAATATAAGAGGGCTGTATCCTTGTGGGGAAGGAGCCGGTTATGCAGGAGGAATCACATCTGCTGCTATGGATGGACTGCGGGTGTATGAAGCTATTATAAAAAAGTACAATAAACCGAATGAACGATGACACAAGAAAGAAGGAGAGAAATGGATAGATTATATATTAGGGATAAAAAGAGAATTGTAATTAAAATTGGTACATCAACGATTACTCATGAAGAAACAGGGGCTCTTAACTTAGTAAAATTAGAAAAGTTAGTACGTTTGCTTACGGATCTTCGCAATCAAGGAAAAGAAGTGGTTTTAGTGTCCTCTGGAGCCATTGCTGTAGGAAGAAAAGCAATGGGCATCAAGGAAAGAACGGAAGAAATGTCAGTAAAACAAGCTTGTGCAGCGATTGGCCAGGCAAGGCTGATGATGGTATATCAGAAATTATTTGGTGAGTATAATCAAGTTACGGCACAGGTTCTTATGACAAAGTACACTATGATAAATCATGTTAGCCGGAAAAATGCCCAAAATACATTTCGTGAATTGTTAAAAATGGGAGTGATTCCTATTGTAAATGAAAATGATACAGTATCAACTGACGAAATGGAGTATGGAAATTTTGGTGACAATGATACTTTGTCAGCTATTGTGGCAGCATTGATTGGGGCAGATTTGCTTATATTGTTATCGGATATTGATGGGTTATACACAGATGATCCCAATGTAAATCCAAATGCAGACTTTGTGGAATGTGTAGATGTAATTGACGAAAAATTAGAAAATATGGGCAAAGGGGTAACCAGTGATGTAGGAACTGGTGGTATGGCAACCAAAATTTCCGCAGCTAAAATTGCCACAGATTCAGGAAGTGATATGGTGATAGCCAACGGAGAAAATATAGGAGTAGTACATCGGATTATGCAGGGAGAGAAGATTGGAACAATTTTCCGGGCACATAAATCAGACAATTTTCATCTGATGGATTACATACAGACACCACAATATAGGGCAGAGTGATTTTTTAGGATACTTATCTTAAGAACAATAGAAAATCAAATATCCTATATGCGGAAAACTAAAATAGAAACTGCCATATAAAGGAGAAAAAATGAATTTTAAAATAGAGGTTGAAGATCTTGGGTGGATAGATGGAAGTCTGGATAATGAAGATGATTTGTGTTTACATGGACGTGCGATTGCTTATATTGGAGAGAATAAATTAGAGTATGATGCTACCATAAGTGCAACAGCATTATATTTATTAAAAACTTTAACGGAGGATCATATTATCAATGAAGATAATCAAATGCTGCCATGTTGTGGCTTTTTCATGATACCAGATGAGAAATTGGAGAATGTTACTATCATTGGTTGCCCAAATGGAATAGATTGGTCTGTTATTCATGAGGACGATAGTGTAAGACTGATTTTAGAAGATGGTACAGAAACAATTATTCCAATAAGCGAATATAAAAACGAAGTATTTCGTTTTGCAGACAAAGTGGAAAGTTTTTATAAGTCTTGTTCTCCCAAAAAAATGCCTGAGGATGAATATGATAGAAATGGTTATATTACATTTTGGAAGGAATGGCATAGGAGAAGAAATGGTTAAAGGAACAAAAGTAACAATGTTTGTAACTATTCAGGTAGAAACACGCATTTACTGCGTGTTTCATAAGAAGATTTAAATTTTACAGTGTTTAAGCCCCTTCGTCGGAGGCGAATTATTATGGGCTTAAACGTAACTGTTCATGGTTCTGAACAGTTACCAATGTTTATATTTTCCTTTGGCTTGAATTGCGGAAATATGGAATAAAATATTATCATGAAATCAAGGTTAAGGAGGGAACAAAATGAACAAGTTGGAAAAAATCAAAGGGGATTGTAAATACATAACGGAAGATGGAACTTTATTAGTATCAATAAAAAATGGTGTTTATGTATATGATCTGCAAAGTAAAAAACAGATATTACAATGTAAGCCAGTAAGTCATGTAAGCCATGTAATTGTATCAAAAGATAAAAAGTTACTGGCAGCGAAAAATACTTCTGGAACGATTGCATTGATTTCAATGGATAGTGGAGAAGAACTTGGAAGAAATAGTATGCAAAGAACTGAAGGATATGATATGACCTTTATTGGGGATGATAAGTATATTCTTGATTTTGATTGGGATGGGAGAACAATGCTTTTGGACTGTGCAACCATGAGCCATAGTATTTTAGATGGGGGAATGGATACAGAACTTCCTAGAATTGGTTATATGCATTATGATAAATGCAACAAAAAAATATATAGGTTTGTTGCCTATAAGTGGGGGGATAGTCCTGGAGAAATTCAAGTTTCTAAAGCTGATATAGAAAACATTTCTTTTAAGAGGGTTTGTCATTTTAAAAATCCTCTTCCTTGGCATTTAGATGGACTCTCTTTTTGCCAGCAGCATATATATTATTGTGATTTGTATAAAAAAGAGTTTGTTGTAACAAATAAATATTTTAAAGAGGAAAGTAGGATTCCTTTTCCTGATGACCTTAAAGAATATGAATGGCATACATTTTGGGTTTCTGAAGGAGAAAAATATATGTTGTGTTATGTGGATGAAAAATGTGAAGATGGCAAATCTTATGCTATTTTATATGATCTAGCTACAATGGATAGAATGGAAATGTTTGAAATGAACTATGTATCTAATTTTATGACTTATGATGAGGAACATAAATTTGTAATATCTACATGGGAGGGATCGTATCTGGGCGAATTTTAGGAATATTTGCCCTGAATACTTAATATGTAGAACCAAAGAGGACAAAGGAAAAAATAGTAAGAATTAATTTTATTATATAAGGAGAATAAAAATGACAGACGAAAAAATAGCAAGAATCAATGAATTATATCACAAATCAAAATCAGAGGGATTAACACCTGATGAAAAAATAGAACAAGCCAAACTGCGTCAGGAATATATACAAGCAATTCGGGCGGATTTGCAAAGTACATTAGATAATGTATCTGTTTTAAATCCTGATGGTACTGTAACAGAATTGAAGAAGAAACATGAAAAATAATAGTATGTATACAAAAATAGAGATCCGTAATCAGATTAGACAAAAGAAACGTGCAATGACACAGGAAGAAATTGAGGAAAAAAGTAAAAAAATATGGGAGAATCTTAGGAGTACAAAAGAATTTATGGAAGCAGAACTTTTGTATATGTATGTTTCTTACAATCAGGAGGTTATGACCAGACCCTATATTAAAGAATGTATTTTTAAAGGGAAAAAGGTCGCTGTCCCTAAAATCATAGATGGATCTATGGAGTTTCTTCAAATAGAAGATATGAAACAGTTAGAAAAAGGTTATCAAGGAATTTTAGAACCTATAAGAGGTCGCCTTATTTGTGGAGAACCTGGGCTTATGCTTATGCCAGGACTTGCATTTGACAAAAGCTTGCACCGTTGTGGATATGGAGGAGGATTTTATGATACTTATCTGCAAAAGTATGACAAAGGAAATTTGATAAAATTTGCACTTGCCTATAAGTATCAGATTTTTGAAAAGATTCCAGTAGAAAAGCATGATAAAATTCTGGATGCCATTGTAACAGAAGATGAAGTAGTCCGTAGAATGAAAGTGGCACATAATTCAGAAAGTGCATATATATAATGTAACCAGAATGTAACTATTTAGGTAGAAACACGCATTTACTTTGCGTGTGACCTGAGAAAAATGAAAGTTGATTGCTACGTGCTACGCACTCCCGCAATCACTAACTGTATTCGTATTCCGTGCTGTCGCCCTACATACTCATACAGTTTAGCCAACCAAATGTCTATATTTCTTTGCAAGCAGGCTTGCACGAAATATAGCCGTTTGTCAGGACTTTCAGCGTAAATTTTACAGTGTTTAAGCCCCTTCGCCGAAGGCGAATTATTATGGGCTTAAACGTAACTGTTCATGGTTCTGAACAGTTACACCAGAATTATTCATGGACTCAGTCGTGCCAAATGAGGTAATTGACAAAGATTGCAGACAGGTGACATTACAATCGGTTTCTAGCTGTAGTATAAAATATGAATAACTGGAATAAAAATAATATGGTATTAGGTGGAGATATGGGGATTGTAGATTTAAACCAACAATATTATTACAAAAGCTATATGGAAGATGTAAAAAAATTAAGAAAAGAATACTCTACAAAATTACAAATCACAACAGAAGGAAGGACAATAGATAACCGTAAAATATTGTCCTTTTTTGTTGGAAGTGGTTCAAAACACATTTTATTAACAGCAGGTGTACATGGAAGGGAGAGTAATAATACGGTTGTGTTAATGTACTTATTGGAAGAATTTTTATGCAATCCTAAAGAAGAATATACTTTATGTGTAATGCCACTTTTAAATCCTGATGGTTATGTCATTGCAACAGAAGGTTTTTTGGCTATTGAAAATGGGAATATCCAGAAACAAATAGAGAATGAGGAAATCTGCTGGCAGGAGTGGAAAGGAAATGCCAGAGGAATTGATATTAACCGGAATTTTCCATCTCTATATTGGCAAAAGAAGGAACTGGAGCAGTTTCCAGGAAGCGAAGAGGAAACAAGGGCACTTATGAGAGTGTGCAACCGCTATCATTTTGACCTTTATTTAGATTTTCATTCCAGAGGAGAGGAAATCTACTATTATCGGCAGAGTATGGACAATGCATATAATGAGAGACAAAGATTACTGGCAGAGAAAATGCAACAATTATCTGGTTATACCCTTGTTTTACCAGAACGGGAATTAGATGTAAAAACAGGTGGAGGTAATACGGTGCATTATACTAGTGAGACATTTAAAATTCCAAGCTTTACCATTGAAACTATGCCAGAAGATAGTGGATTTCCGGCAGATATTTCTTTGCAAGATAGTGTTTATCATCAAATAAAAGAATTGCCTTTTGTGATATAGGCAGAGAACAAAAAGAAACAACAGGTTAGAACCTCTTCCATAGGAAGAGGTTCCGAGAAGTTATTGTCAAAAGTGGGGTAACATTAGCTTTTTCATGTATTAATTATTTTCTTTATTGTCGCAATAAACAAAAACCGCCTGTTTGACAAATTCAGCAGTACCTTCTCCGCCTGCTTTATCAATATTTTGTTTGAATCGTTCATCGCATACATACATTTGGCTTAAATCTTTCAAAATTTCGTCAGTGCAGGTGTAAAAATTTTCTGTAATTAATTCCTGTAAGGCTTTTATTTTATCCTGTACTACTTTTTCTGTAGGCAATAACTGTTTAACTGAACCAATTTCGGCGAATAGAGTCATTAATTGATTGATATTTTTTTCGATTTCTTTGTCAGTTTTTCCTTTGGTTTTTATTTCGTATTCTTTATATGCTTTGGTAGAACCCCATTTTTCTTTGACTTCAGCAGCATATTGCTCTAGTTCTGTTTTGTTAAATGCATCAAAATTCATTTCATTTACTCCTTTTTCTTGAATTTTACGGGCAAAAGAAATAAGCTCTTTAGTATGTTTTAATTGTAATTCTAACAATTTAATTTGTTGTGCGAGAGCCTCTTTTGGATCAAAAGTTGGGCTATCAAGGATGGCTTTGATTTCTTTTAATGGAAATTGTAATTCACGAAACATTAAAATGGTTTGCAAACGGCTAAGTGCTGTATCGTCATACAAGCGGTAGCCTGCTGGTGTCAACTCGGTAGGTTTTAATAAATCAATGGCATCATAATGGTGAAGTGTGCGCACACTTACACCTGTGAGTTTGCTTATTTCATTTACAGTTCGCATTTTCATTCCTCCCGTCTGACTTAATTATAAACTATGACGTAACGTCAGAGTCAATAGTCTTTTTTTATTTTTTTAGGTAGATAGGTAATTGTGAGTTATTGCTCACACCTACGGTGCTAACAGTAACGGAATCCAGCCTATTTATAATTCGCCTTCGGCGAAAGGCTGGATTCTTGGCTGTTCTACGTTTTTGGCACATAGCTTGACAGCAAGTGTCAAGCTTGTGAGTGAACAGTAACAATTGCGAAACTTAATGAATAAATCAAGTTTCGCAATTGCTTATTTAGGATAGAAGTAGAAGAAGAAAATTGAGTAAAGACTTTTTAATACTTCTAATAGAAATAAGGGGGGTAAAAGGGGAAAGAACAAGTGATGAAACTATTTATGAATGGATATGAAACACATGAAAAGTAACAGTTCAGGTAGGTCTGCACACTCCGCTGTGCAGACCGTAAAAAGACTAAAACAGGATTAGAATTGGGCAATTTACATGGGAAGCTTGCAGGGTTCCGTAACAGGTCAGCCCCCTGGCTGAACTGTTACCATGAAAATGGTAAAAATGAATTAGTCATTTTTACATACAGATTGATGTGCCAGTAAATTTTCAATCATATATCCTAGTGTTGTAAGGTTTGCAGCTAGTATTTCAAGTTCTTTTTCATTGAGGCATTCGGATATTTGACATGCTATAGTTGATAATAAATATAGATTTTGACAATTGTTCATGTAAGTCACCTAAAAGATATATTTATCATTTTATATGCACATTTGGGTAAAAAAATGAAGATAGATTTTTGATAAAAGTGTTACTATTCATGATCATATATTCTTCTACATGGCAGCAAAACCCGTCACTCCAACACATAAGTAAAACAAAAGCAGTGTTTTTTACTGCCATATATAGCAAAGCTGGATGATTTTACGTATGTGTGCGGAGTTGACTGTGAATAGTAAGAAAAAACTCTTTTGCTACGTAAACACGCAGTAAATGCGTGTTTCTACCTAAATAGTTACATTTTGTATTCAAACTATGTTATAAGATTTATTGTTATGATAAGACATATTCTGATATGATTTTTCCAAGTTCAATTATATTGCACTCGCCTTTGAATTCGAATCTCGCCATAAATCCATTTGTAAAATATAATTCCATTTCGCAATCTGGTATTGCTTCGGCAAAGCCAGGTGTTTGCACACTAAAATACTGAATTTTTGAATATGGAAGAGTGGAGTACTCCTTGCGTTTTCCTGTAATCCCTTGCACATCAACAGCAATTATCCGTTTATTAGTAAAAATCACTTGATCACGAATTGTCTTATATGATCCAATGACATTTTCATTTGCAATAAATAGGCTGAGAGCATCTTTTTGGATTTCGCTTTCACTGATTGGTTTCAAGTTAAATACAGAATTTTTTGAAAAGTTAATCATTTTACATCCCTTCTTTCTTTTTTATTCAATAGTTACAATAGACATTATATAACAGAATAAAAGTATTTTAAACATATTTTTACAGTTATTTCTATATATAATCAAGTAGAACGTTAAAAGTGTTCTTTTGCATATTCCATAACATCAACCGAAATCATTTTTGCAAAATATTCCGTATAAGCAAAGTCTAATTCTTTAGGAATTTTCAATGGGTCAATATCTTCTATAGAAGAAGAGGCAGGAACTTCCTCGCCATCTTCCCAAAGCCAATGTATATATCCCGCAAGACAATCTATCGCCATATAGAGAGCATCATCTAAGTCAGAACCACAAGTTGCTAAGCCATCAAAATCTGAAAAGAAAACAGAATATCCGTTTTCTTCTTTAAAGAAACAGGCTGGAAAAGATGATAACATATACATACCTCCTTGCAAACTATTTCATATTGACTTTTTGAATAAGTGCTTCTTGAAGAACTTGTGAAAAATTCAGACCAATAGCAATAGCCTCTTCGTTTAACCATTCAGGAATAGTCAAAGTTTTTTTCACTGCTTTATTATTATGCATTTTTCTATATTCTATGGTATCACATGCAATGTAATTGATAAATTCGCCCTCATTTAACTGAATAGAAGAAGGTTCAGAAGGAGAAGGAATTTCACGCTTTTCTTTTTCATAGTCATAAAGAGTAAAAGCAAGAACGTCTTCACCCATCATAATAGCATCTGTCAAATTATCACCACATGTATAACAACCTTCTAAATCAGGAAAGTTAATAGAATATGCACCATTTTCTTCAGGTGTGAATATTGCGGGATAAGAATATTTAGTCATCTTTATTCTCCTTTCTTTGATGTAGGATTATTTTAAACCTGCATCTCTTAAAATATTGTTTGCTGTTCCAGTGGCTAATTCTTTACTTGGATGTCTGGGGATTCGGAAATCCTTTCCTGTTAAGTCGCTGTGCCACTTATCATGTTCTTTACCATGTTCTACGAAGTAGCAATTGTTTTTCTTTAATAGTTTAATCATTTCGCTGACTTTCATGAATACCTCCTTTATGATATAATTATAACACGTATATATACGTGTGTCAATGAGAAAATACATATTTACACGTGTTTTTAAGGAAATATAAAGAGATAAATTCTATTCATAAAAATAGTGTATACTAAGATAACATTCAATATTTTTTTAGAAAGGTAGTTGTATTAGTGCAGCCAGAGCGATACAACAACATCATCTAAAACTTACTATAAAAAATAGCTATTGGCTTCACAATTTGGATACATATTATGTATACGTTTATGTAGTGAAAATGCCATGTGTTTTATTTCTGGTGAAAGTTCAAATATAGCATAAATTTTAGAAAAATTAACATCAGTAACATCATAATTATTTAAAACATATTCAACTAGATCAGGTTTTTTCTTGGGAACAGGAGTAGAGTCTACATCTTACTATGAAGTAGATACAGCCGCAGTAACTAAAGAGGATATTATTGGAGGCAAGAATGCAATAAAAGTATTAATTGCCTAAGTTGCACCAGTGCAAAAAAGGGTGATGCATTTAAGTATTGCATCATACACAACATTATCTACATAATTCATCTAAAGTAACATTCAATGCATCAGAAAGTTTTATAAGAGTAGATACCCGTCCATCCCCTCTTTTCTCTAGAACCTCAATTGTGCGAACGGGAACGCCACTAAGTTCCGAAAGAGAATGAATAGAAAGCCCCCTTTGTTTTATGATATAGTGGAAACAAGAAGAGGTTGTGAGCCTCTCCTTGTTTCAGATTATCGAATCTGACTTAGTAAAAAGATAATAACCGCTGTCAACGAAATTATCTTCCAAAAGAGCTTTTCGAGTTGTTCAACCAGCTTGATAAGCTCTTTTGCTATTTATAAATAAGAGAAAAAATGATTATCCTTTGATTTATTCATTAACTTTAGTACATAATGATACTGTTATATGTAAATCAATCGTCTGAAATCAATAGGAGGAAAAGTATCTTAGAATTTAGGTATGATACACAATTACTGATTGAAGGAGAAAATCTTGATGAAGATAAAGTAAATGATTACTTCACAAACAATTTTAAAGGTGATTGTTTATTAGCAGTTGGAGATGAAGAATTGATAAAAATTCATTTTCATACAAATGAACCTTGGAAAGTTCTTGAATATTGTGCATCACTTGGAGAAATTTATGATATTGTGATTGAAGATATGGATAGACAAGCTCGTGGGTTAAAAGGTTGATTTTATTGTAAAACTTTAAGTCATGTAACAATATATTAGTCAAACTGTATAACATAGCAACAGATAAAAGAGAGTACACAACTATAAAAGGTTCTTTCTCGTGTTTGGATATACTGTCAGATTCTGTTCTGCTGAAATATTAATTTTTTAGCAAAAACTGAAGCACTGGTAAAAATCAAATATCCAAAGTTAAGAAAGAACCCTATAAAAGTCGTACTCTCTTTTGTTATAAAAAAAGCATGAAATTCTGGACAACTTAAGGGCTTAAATAGTGATGAACTGCAAGAAATACAAAATGCAGCTTGTGTATTGAATAAATTAAGGATAAAAAAGAACGGGCTTGCCACCACTTTTTTATTTGCTTATAAAAAGGTTAAACAAGCAATTGGTTTAATTTGAGATATTGTAAAAAGCATAGTAATAATATAAAATATAACAAGATGTGTATACATACATAGAAGAAAGCGAGGAAAAGAAATGACAATAAATGAGGTAGATAAAATATTAAATGAAATAGATACAACAAGCCAGCCACCAACGAAAGAGCCAGAGAGACAATATTATTTTATGAAAAAATGTCGTGAGCTGGTAAAAAAGGAAAGTGAAAAATTAGGCAGACCACTTGTTGCTAAATCTGTGTGCATGGGTTGTCAGATGAATGCAAGGGATTCTGAAAAAATCGTAGGAATTTTAGAAATAATAGGATATGAGATTATTGAAGATGAAGATGCAGATTTTGTAATTTATAATACATGTACTGTTAGAGAGAATGCCAATCTTAAAGTGTATGGACATTTAGGGTATTTAAAAAAGGTGAAGAAAAAAAAGCCACACATGCGGATTGCCTTATGTGGCTGTATGATGCAGGAAGATGTAGTGATTGAAAAATTGCAAAAAAGTTATAAATTTGTTGATTTAATTTTTGGAACCCATAATATTTTTAAGTTTGCAGAACTTTTATATACCTGTATGATATCGGATCGCATGGTATTAGATATTTGGAAGGATACAAATCAGATTGTAGAAGATTTGCCAAGTGAACGGAAGTATTCATTCAAAGCTGGTGTAAATATTATGTTTGGATGTAACAATTTCTGTAGTTATTGTATTGTGCCATATGTAAGAGGACGTGAGAGAAGCCGTAATCCAAAGGATATTATAAAAGAAATTGAAGCCTTAGTGGCAGATGGGGTAGTAGAAGTTATGTTATTGGGACAAAATGTGAATTCTTATGGGAAAAATTTAGAAAATCCTATCAGTTTTGCACAGCTTCTACAGGAAGTAGAGAAAATAGAGGGATTAAAAAGAATACGTTTTATGACTCCTCACCCCAAAGATTTGTCTATGGAGTTAATTGAAGTGATGAAAAATTCAAAGAAAATTTGCAACCATCTTCATTTGCCGGTGCAAGCCGGAAGCAGCCGTTTGCTTAAGATTATGAACCGGAAATATACCAAAGAGCAGTATCTTGAATTAGTAGATAAAATAAAGAAAAGTATACCAGGTATTTCACTTACTACAGATATTATGCTTGGTTTTCCGGGAGAAACAGAAGAAGATTTTGAGGAAACACTGGATGTGGTCAGAAAAGTACGTTATGATAGTGCATACACATTCATTTATTCAAAACGTACAGGAACACCAGCAGCACAAATGGAGAATCAGGTTCCAGAGGATGTAGTAAAAGAAAGGTTTAACCGATTGTTAAAAGAAGTACAAACTATTTCCGCAGAGCTTACAAAAGAGGATGAAGGAACTATACAAGAGGTTTTAGTAGAGGGAATAAATGAGCATGATGAAAATTTAGTAACAGGAAGGCTTTCTAATAATCTTTTGGTACACTTTAAGGGAGAAGAAAGTCTGATAGGTCAATTGGTTATGGTAAAGTTAACAGAATGTAAAGGATTTTATTATATGGGAGAAGCTGTATAATTTATGTGCAAGAGTAACTGTTCAGAACCATGAATAGTTATGTGCAAGATACATATTCTGAAAAAAGAGGAATGACGTGGATCAACAGTTACTTTGTATCATCTCAATTTGTAGCAGAGTAATTATTTGAATAGTTATGCAAATTTATTGGCTTTGATGAATTAGAAATTGTTTATCTTTTTCGAATATATATCCGTATAAGAATGAGAACTTGTATAAATTCATAAAAAAGATGGAAGAAAAAGTGACAAAATGATTGATTTTACTAAAAATAAATGGTAGAATAAAGAAAGAATAATAAACCAAGATTATTCACGGTCTTAAGCAAGAGCTTGAGT
>CAMWUK010000105.1 GCA_947177415.1 uncultured Clostridiaceae bacterium | reverse complement strand
ACGGCGACCACCGAGATCTACACCTCTCTATTCGTCTGCAGCGTCAGTTGTGTATTAGAGACAGCACAAATCACATTTATTTATTAGAAAGAAACGACATTCAAGGTTATGTGTTGTTTCGTAGAAAAGGATTAGAATATTTGATAGTTGCCGGATAATAAGGAGCAGGAATAAAAAACTGTTTCTTTTTAAATTCAAACAAATTCGTATCACAATAATACTGATATTTGTCCATGTGCGAGCCTTGCACCGTATATGAATGAATGGGTTGAGTATACGAAAAAAATATGGAGGTGAAACGAAATGAAAAGAAAGCAATTTTTTACATATCTTGCAGAAAAATATAATTTACCTTATGAGTATATTTTATTTAAAATGAAGCCTTATTATATTTATAAAGCAACTATTAAAATGTCGCTTGAATATCTAAAACAACTTGAAAAGGCTATGAATTGGGCATATATCAAGGAAGACTTTGAAAAAGATAGAAATACATATTCAAGTGTATTTTATGGAATGTGAGTTTAAGCAATAAAACAATTATTTTAAACGGTTTTCAGTAGCACTTGTAAAAATCGGGAAATCTGATATAATATACATAGATAGGAGGTTGACAGCGTGAATATAGAATACAGTAAGAAAGTAGTAAAATATATTGAATCGTTGGATAAACCAACAAAACAACGTATTAAAACAGGGATTGAAGGATTAACAGAAAATCCACCTAAAGGCGATATAAAGACAATGCAAGGCTATTCAGACGGTAGAAAAAGATTAAGAGTAGGAAAGTATAGAATAATATATAATTATGGTCAAAATGGAGAAATTAAGGTATTATATATTATGGATGTTGATACAAGGGGCGATATTTATAAATAGAAAGGAAGTGTTTGTATGAGTGGAGCAGTAAAAGAGGCTGCAAATCTTATGGAAGTGTTACCAGAAAACGATCAAAATTTTGCACTTGAATTTATAAAAAAACTTGTTCTTGCATGGGATCCAGATTATACAAAAGTTACATCAGCAGAAAGAAAAGCTTTAGAAGATGCTGAAAAAGATATTGCAGAAAATGGAACTATTTCACATGATGCTATAAATTGGGATTAAGGAGGTGGTACAAATATTTTCAAATATAATACGCAAGATACTAAAAGATTGTGAAGATGCTGGGAAAAAAGTTACACAAGTAGAACTTGCAAAAGTTTTAGGAACTACAAGACAAAGTTTTTCAAATAAAATGTCAAGAGATACTTTTACAGTAGATGATCTTGTAAAAATAGCAAATTATCTAAATATGCAAGTCATTTTAAAAGGTGAAAAAGAATATGTTATTAAAAAAGAAGATTAAGGAATGCCGGATATCTTCTTTTTTTGTACTCATAAATAAGTACACAAAAAAGTGTGCAAAATATACGAAGTTAGGTTCATATTTTTGTGTACAACGTCAATAGAAAATGTTCATAAAATAGTGTACAATAAAGACAGTTAAAGAAAACAAGTCAAGAAAGCGGAGGTAAGGACAATGGAAGAAAAAACTTATATTTATGTTCAAATGATTTATGGAAAATTCAAGACACACAAGATTAGAAAAAACAAAGCATTAAAAATGTTGGAAGGTGATAACTTCATACTCAGGGAAGATGCTTATCAAGTTTTTATTGCAAGTACAAATGAAGAATTTGGCGAATGGTTCTTAACAGAGTATTAATAGCATAAACCGCCCAGCTGGTGCAAGCAACATACATAAGGTTCAATTCCTTGTTTGGGCATTTAGCACATAAAAGTTATAAAAATTAATAAAATGTACTTTACATGTACGTGTTATGTGCTATAATAGTAAGTGTAAAGGAGATAAAGCAATGGCGAAACCTAAACAGAATGAAAATAGGGTTTCCACTTTCTTATCAAATGAGCATTTAGAAAAACTAAAATCTGAAGCTTTAAAGTCAGGTGATAGTGTTTCATCGCTTATTAGAAGAATTGTTATAGAGTGGTTAAACTCTAAAGAGTAAAAAAGAATAGCGGTTCACTCCGACCAAAGACTGAAACCGCTACTCAACACCGCCAAACGCTAACGCTTGACTAATTCTATTATATCAGTTTTTAAAGATTAGTCAATCTGAAATTTCCTATAACTCTACAACTAAATAAAAGGTTGCTACACCAGAAACGGGCAACGCAAGTTATAGAGCGTTAAGGGAATGAAGTGAAATGTTCTGTGAGATCTGCTATTAAATGCTAATAACATACATTAGAAATAATGGTTAGCAGCCGTTTAACAAGCCGTGAGGTTACGCCAGACTGAAAAAGTAGTAGACATTCTAACAGGTTGAAATACCTATATAAATAACAGTCAAAGCAAACTAATTGTATTTCAAATTTGAAGGGAATTGATTAGATATGCAAGAAGTTGTAAAAATTGGAAACAATGATTTACAAGTCAAACTGTACAAAGGTCAAAGGGTGGTAACATTCAAAGATATTGACAGAGTACACGAAAGAGAAACAGAAACCGCAAAATACAGATTCAGAGATAACAAGAAACATTTCATTTCTGGAATTGATTATTTTGAAGTTACAAGAGATGATGTCGGGGCGAATTTCGCCACAACATACGGATTCAGTAATAAAGCACCAAAAGGAATTTTAGTTACTGAATCAGGGTATTTAATGATAGTAAAATCATTTACGGATGATTTAGCTTGGAAAGTCCAGCGTGATTTAGTTAATACATATTTCAAATTCAATGAGGTAGTACAGAATTTTAATTGAGTATAAACAGAACGCAAGAAGTTATATGATTAACTTGTGGAATGGTTTAAAAGCAACTTTCCATTGTGGGAGTAGCTATAAGGACTTAAACCCGAAAGATTTTGAAAGAGCGATTGAGTATATAAATAGCTGGATTTATGAAGAATAAAACAGAATACTTACATATTAGGGCTTGCACTTGTCAAAGGGTGCAAGCCTATTTCAATAAATTGTAGAAGAATAAAACTATGGAGGTAAACGCAATGAGAATACAATATAATTATTTTGATGAAAAAGGGAACGGCAAAACAAAAATCAAAGAATGTGCAACAATTAAAGCAATGCGAAAATTCATTGAAAAATCGGTGAATGTTTTAGATAGCTTTCAAATCACGCATTTAAATTTTGATGAAAATTTGATCAAAGATTTACTCATTACTCAATAAAAACAATTATTTCAGTCCAGTACATAGGGCAGATAGAGAAATAAAAGCTATCTGCCTTTTATAGTGGGTTGAAAAAAATAATCAAAAAGAAAGGTTAAAACGGTGGAAATTATGAGATTAAGAGATAAATGGTATCAGGCAGATAAGGGAAAACATTTTGTTCTTACAGAAAAAGGAAAAGCTGAATTATATGTCCGTGAAACAGTCTATGAGGGTAGAGCATTAAAACCTTGTAGAGAGTATGACGGAAAACAGGTTTACAACAAAGACTGGTACTATGGCATAGATGCTTTAAAAGTGGGCGATCTGGTAGAACAGGAAATTGTAGATGAGCTTATGGGCTGTTTGCCTCCTGCTTGCATGAGAAATGATTGTGCACAGCTTGGAGAACCAGCAAGCCACAAGCCGGATAAAAATGGAAACTATAAATCCACATATGCGACTTTTAAAAAGGTTGCGGAAGGTATCTGGGAATATTGTGGAGATTGTTTTAGAGGCGAAAATGTAGCAGCGTAGGAGGATAAAAGCATGGAAAAATTAAGAATGACAAGAAATGAATATCATGAGTATTTACAAAAATGTGTATTAAGGATATATGATCCGAATGATAGTTATACTATTGTTGATTATGAAAAAGAAGATGTTGAGAACATACCATTAGATTTATCAGCATACCCACAAATTAAGGAAGACACGACAAAATACATAGATGCTGTATTTGATAAAGAAGACACCGACAAAAACGGAAATTATATGTTGCGTGGCTTTATCGGTGACAACCTAGAAAAGTGGTATAGAGACAAGGAAAAATTGCATTGCAATTATGCACCATATGGCTTTTATTATTCAGGATTTGGCTTTAATGATGAAGAAATGCTTATATATACATGGTGTGAAGGTGATACAACATTGACACTTTTTAATGATAAAGAAATCTATCAAAAGGAAAGAGAAGCAACGGAAAAATGGTTTGATGAAAATTGTTAGAAAGGATGGGTGTTTATTATGATGAAATATACCATAGAAAAAGGAAAAGGCAGTATAACATGGATCCATGTAACAGAATCAAATAAAAAAGAGGAAACACTTACAATAGAATTAGTAGAATGTACAAATCCGGGTGGTAAACATTCACTCCCCTATTTATGGCATAAAGCAGGATACACAAATAAAGTTTTAGATACCTATTTGTCCATTCATACTTATTGTACAGATTCAGAGGGAAATTGTTTTGGTAGATATAACCCACAAACAAAAGAGAGTGAGGAGGGAAAGAGAATAGTTATTAACTTTGATTGGATGTTTGAGAACACGGAAGAAAACAAGCTAAAATTAATTAATGAAACTATTCGCTTGTTTGAATCAGCAACCGGGAAGAGTGCAACACAAGAGAAAATGGAAAAATGCGAAAAATATGCAAGTGAAAATGACCTTAGTATTGTAACAGAAAAACCAGAGGGGTGGCGTGAACTTTTAGGAATTACATCACCTGTTGGAAGTGTAGTTATTACAGATAGAAAAACTTTTAAATAAAAAGACTACAAAAAGGCATTGTTAGTGTATTAGAGGAGGTTTTTAGTATGATTAATATTGATATGTGGTATGGAGACAATCACAAGGAAGCTGATAAGATAGATATTTCTTTTTATCCTATTGATGGACAGTATAGAGGAAACATTTACAAAAATGGGAAAATTATCGGTGATTATATTTGTAATGATTCTTTAGAACTGGAAAAGAATTTCCCACAATTAAATTTTAACTGGGATTAACAGGAAATTAAATTGTAATTTTGTAGGCAGTTAGAACGGCTATGGAGAATATAAGGCTATAGCCGTTTTATAGTGCTTACAAATTTACAATGAAGGGAGATTTAAACATGGAATTTGAAAAAGCTATATACAGTTATAAGGCTGTAAATGAATGCATTCCTACAATAAAAGGATTTACAACAACAGTACAGAAACGAGCAGAACATTTTTCTAAATGTTTTGAATTAGAAAAGTTATATAATATGTGCTTTGAAAAAACAGGTTGCTTACTCTTCGAGTGGGAATATACACCTATGAAGGATTATCACAAGGCGGTTAATGATGGATTGTGCGATAAAGTGCGTAAAGTTAGAAAAAAAGAATATGATGAACTTTTAAAACGTGCAGCAAGATGTTTGAAAAATGAAATTTTAGGAATTTATAAAATGATGGAATATGGAGAAGTAAATACAACAGACTAAAAATTTGGAGGACATTAACAGCGATGATAATATATAGCAACGGATTAGAAACTATTGAAACAGTTTATACATATGAAGAGTGGCTCAAAGAGTATAACCGCCGGGAAACACAACGGAGAATCAGGCAAAGGACAGAGTATCTATATTATATGAAACAACGGTTATCAGGTGCGATAATGGTAGCTATGGGAATTATAACGCCACTTATATTGGAGGGAGATGCAACTTTTTCACTTGTTGTGCTGCCACTTGGAATATTTTTGCTGCTGACAAAAGAAAAAGTTATGACATTTTAGAAAGAAAGGAGATTTTTGATATGACTAAAGTAGAATATGGAAAATGTGAAAAATTGATGTTTGATGCTATTCAAAAAGCAAAGCAAGCGGATGAAGAATATAAAGCATATAATCAGCTTATTAAGAATGATAAGATAAGGGCAGAAATAGAGCAAAGAAAAGCTGATCAGCATATAGGATATGCGGAAGGAATAAACGTTTTGGCTGTAATTGGATTTAAGCATGACAGAATGAAAGAATTTTCAGAGTTGCTATAAATCGTGTATTTCATTGACAGAAGTGAGAAAAAACATGAATACATATATGCTTTATGGTACTAAAATGATTGAAAATGATGCTACAGTGAATGATTTTGCATCTTGTATCTATAGCAGTATTCCAATGGAAACATCTACTGAAGATCCAGAAGAACGTAGAGATTATATTCTGGAAATGATGGAGAAAATTTTAGAAGATGATATAAGTCGTACAGATATTGATTATGAAAGACTTTTGTACAAATACAGAAAAGAATTAGGGGATCTGTTTTATAGAATGTGGGATAGAGGCTATACAATTCCCACTATGGAATTTCTTGGAGAAGGTGCAAAACAATTCTTTAACGATATTGTGTATTATTATATTGTTGTACACTATGAAGAATTTGCAGAAGGGAAGATATAAGGCAATAAAACTACTGTTTTAAGAAAGGTGGAACATAAATATGAAAATTTATAATAATGATATTATGGAAGCTGTGAGACAAAGAATGGGGTTGGAAAAAGATGATACATCAAAAGATGATGAGATCATGAAAATGGATAAAGAGGAAGTTTTTAGAGAATACTGTCAATGGCATGGTTTGTCTGGTGCATGGTATTTAGATATATTGGAAGTGATAGGAAATATTTATAATGTATCATTAGAGTAACATTATACAAGCCCATTTAAGGATATAAATTAGTGCATATGCAATATGTACGTGCATTGCATTAAGTCCTTAAATAAGACAAATAAACAGCATAGAAAGAGAAGTATAAAGCAGGTGATGAGTGGAGATGTTACTTGCTTTTATTATACAAGGGGTGTTATTTATGATGGCATGGAAAAAGAAATTAAAAAAAATATGCTTATGAATCATCAATTATAAGTGTAGAAAACAAACAATTCATTCTTGATTATGACAGTTGTGGAGTGGATGAAAAATTACATATGAATATACAATTATTTGAAAATCTAGTAAAAAAACATTTTGCAGTAACATATATAGAGGTTTTGCCTGGTATGAGAATATTATATTACATATAGAACGGAGGAACACGATATGGAAATCAAAAGATTTTTGGGATTTACTGACAACATAAAAGAACCACGCAAAACAAAAGTAGAATTAAATAAGTCTTATAGATACAATGAAAAAAATTATAATGCAGTTACTTTTTTATGTGTGAAACTGTTAGAAGGCTGCTATCCAGAAAAAGAAGAAAATTATCAGCATTATAAACGCAATGGAGAATTAAGTAAGCCAAAAACATTATACAAGTATTACAATCCAGAAGGAAAATGTTACTTTGAATTAAACAAGACACAATACGATTTTGTGTGTTATTTGCTGGAAAATGGCTTGAATACTGAGGAATATATGCTTGCATATGATAAAGCAGATATAGAGCATATGGAAGCGTTAAAGCAGGCAGAACAGGAAGAAAAGGCACGCTTGGAAGCAGAAGATCGTAGGAGAGAAGAAGAAAAAGAAAAATTTAAACAATGGATGCAGGAAGAATCTGAAAAGATACCACTTTTTCAAAGGGATCTTATTGATACTATTTTTCTTAACATCTATGGAGAAGCAAATACATGGAATTATAGCCTTGCAGTATGTATTAACAACTATAACAATCCATTATGCAAGGAAGAAGTTATTACGAGACTGCATAACGATAATAAGGCAAGTATTAAAATTTTCGAGTGTTTGACAGGTTTGAAGTTGCCAAAATCCTACAAGGAAAGAAAGATATATCTTGAAGGGCTTACGGTTTCGGATTTTAAAGAAATGATAGAATATAAACCACGGAAAAATAGAGAAAAAAAGGAAGTGCAGAAAGAAGAATTCTATATCAATGAACGCACACCAGAAGGGCAGAAATGGACAAAAGTTATTGCAGAACCGTTTACAAAATATGGTGTAGATATGTTTATATCCAGATGCTTTTTAAACGGCTTTGAAATTCGCATTTCAACTTGGAGAAAGAGAGGAAAATAAATGTATAAGAAATATATGTTAAAATGTAGTGAGTTTACAAGCTATATAACGACGAGTGATGATCCTTCCGGATGGAATGATAAAGAATATTATTTTGATACAGAAGAAGAAATGGTAGAATTCGTAAAATTACATTTGGATTTTGCTTTTAGAGTAGAAGCAGCGTTCAGACTTGAACAATTGGATAACAATATTTTTACTCAATGAAATGTACCTTTTATCTTTATCAGAAAGGAAGTGAAAAAATGCTGATAGGAAATAAAGATGGAAAGAATTATTATTTAGAACAGAATCCATTAACTAAAGAATTACGAATAGAAGTTGACACATTATCAACAGGAAGACGAAGGACTTACACAAACAAAAAGATGATACGAAAAATATTCTGTATGTTTGTATAAGTCCTTTATATATTAATACAAACAATAGTATAATAACTAACAATAACGGAATCAAAGTCCTACAAAGTAGGCAGAAAGGAAAATATATGGAAACTTTAATTGGATTAATTGTACTTTTTTATATTTTTGTTTTACCTGGAATTATCACGAATGTGAAATTTAACAATAGGATACCACCAGCAGGATATAAGACAGATTATTCTGCAATGAATCGAGATCTTGCATCAGGTAAGTCAAAAATGGAAGTAATGCAAAAGTCTAATAATGGTGGTTATGATATTAAAAAGTAAATATAGAAACGGATAGAAAGCCACTGGAAAATGATCTGGTGGCTTTTAAAGTGAAAAAATAAGGAAAGAAGGATATATAAAATGGATAAGAATACATACACACTGATTAGTAAATTTGAATGTTGCGGAAAGACTATTGTAACTGTTATAATTAAAGGTAAAGCAGCTTGTGTTATGTCAGAGTTAGAATATAATAGGATTATTGAGACAGAACGGAAATATAGAAAATGCAATAGATATAGGAATGCATAATTAGTAGGAGGTATATCAATGCTTACAAGACAACAAAATATTTTTTTGGCAAAGAAAACATTTACTGAGCTTGTATTTAATACTGCTTATATAGAAGGATGTAATGTGACTTTCCCGCAAACACAGACTATTATTGATGGAGCTGTGGTTAGTGGAATATCTGTAGACGATATACAAACAGTCTTAAATCTTCGAGATGGATGGAAATTTATTATAAATTCAGTAGATGAACCTCTGACACTAGAATATATTTGCAGGGTAAATGAATATGTGTCAAGAAATGAAAGTCTTGAATGGGGAGTGCTAAGAGAAGGAACCGTTGGAATTGGTGATTTTATACCAACTATTCCAGTAAAAGAAGATGTTTTGAAAGAAATTGATTGTATAAATGAAATAAGTAAGCCTGTTGATAGGGCATTAGAGTATTTTGCATATGCTTGTAAGCAACAATTGTTTTGGGATGGAAACAAACGAACGTCTACAATGATTGCTAGTAAGATTTTGATAGAAAGTGGAGAAGGTATATTGACTATTGGAAAAGATAATGCAGAAGAGTTTAATATAACTTTGAATAATTGGTATTTAAGGAATGAATTACAACCGTTAAAGGATTGTTTGAAAAAGTGTATTAAAACATTACAGGTATAGTTAAAATGATTATTTCATGGTGTGATTGGAGGAAATAAATATGGAATGGAAGAATTTAAGTGATAAGGCAAAAGGAATATTGGAATGGGTGGAAGATCCTTATACAAAAAAGCGAGAGACAATAGAAATTAAAATTGGAAGTGTTTTTTATAGAAAATATCGTAAACTTTGTGGAGATTTTGGAGAGCTTTTGAGCGATACAAATATCTTAGTGACTAAGCAATTGTATCAAGAAATATTGAATTATGTAACAGAATCAGAAGATATTCAGTACGAGGAATTATCTGACGGTCTGATTTTCAGATTAAAAGATGGTGTGGAAATTTAAGTTTTAAATTGATTGTTTAATTGTATTAAAAGATTGGAGGAAATATTATGGCACATACGGAAAAATGTAGAGGATGTATGTACGAAAATGCATGTGACTATATTGATTGTAGAATTAATGAAAGAAGAAATATCCGTAATTAAGTTATTGATGAATGTATAAACACATTTGTAGATTGGTTTGGAGATAACTATGAGAGTCAAGGATATTACAAATTGTTAAAGAATATGAAGACAGAATAGACTTGAAATAATAGTTTCAATTGGTTTCAGAAAGGATGAATAGTATGAGTGATGGAAATTTTAAAAATCTTATTATAGATGCATACAATAAGGCAAAAGAGGGAAATGGAAATCTTGTAGGAATTATTTATAGTGAAATTTCTACATATAGATTTTCCGAATTGGACATAGATGAATTTGTAGAGAATAGTAATCCTTCTATGCTATACTTAAAATCTAAATTAACAGATACAGAGCTTGATATTTACGAATGTGATCTCGAAGATTATAAGGTTAAAAATAGCGAAAGTACAATTTATGTGAAATTAAAGAACAAAATGGAAGTTGCCCTGATGTATTAACAATGAAATTAGATTTTTAAGTAAAATCCAACATTGTAAATCCAACTATGATAGATTATAATATAAATAAGAAAGCAGGTGATTACATGGATGCATTAAGGAAAGAGGAAATCTATACGACAGAAGATATTTATGCTTTACCAGATGGAGAACGGGCTGAGTTAATTGATGGAAAAATTTATTATATGGCTCCTCCAAGTTGGAAACATCAGAGAATCTCTAGTTATTTGCATAATGAAATATACAATTATATTAAGGATAATAATGGAGATTGTGAAGTATTAGCTGCCCCGTTTGCTGTGTTTTTAAACAAAGATGACATGAATTATATAGAACCAGATATCTCTGTTATTTGTGATACTTCTAAACTGGATGATAAGGGTTGTCATGGTGCTCCTGATTGGGTAATTGAAATTGTTTCGCCAAGCAGCAAACCAAGAGATTATATGACAAAATTGTTTAAATATAGGACAGCAGGTGTTAGAGAATATTGGATAGTTGATCCGGATAAACAAATGGTAACGGTCTATGGATTTGAAAAAGAAACAGTGGAGCAGTATAATTTTGATGAAGATGTTCCTGTTGGAATATACGAAGGATTTTCAATAGCAGTGAAGTAAATTATATTAAAATTTATACAAAAATAGAATAGTTGAGATGTATTAGAAAGCATTTGGAAAATGAAATCCAGATGCTTTTTATTATATAAAAAATAAAAAAGAAAAGGAGAATATTATTATGAACACAAAACAAAACTTAAAACAAAACAGTACCGAAAGCAAGAAAATTGAGGTATGTGGAATGACAAAAGATCAGATGATTGAAGAAATGAGAAAAATTAATGCAAAACACAACAATAATATGGATAATCGTAAAAATGCATTGAAGATTCTTATGAGTGGAATTCCAGTAGGAAATAAGGTATTTGTGATAGTTCCAGTAGAAGATTTACATATTGATGAATCTTACCAACGTCCAATTCAGAATCATGTTAAAACTATCGCACAAGAATGGGATGACATGAAGTGCGATCCTTTAAAAATTAACTTTCGTGAGGATGGAAATATTTATGTATGGGATGGACAGCATAGATTAGCAGCACTTAGAATGATGGGAGTTGATTATGTGTTATGTGTAATAACTGTTGGATTGACTCAAGAACAGGAAGCAGCATTGTTTGGTTGCCAAGGTGATGGAATTAAAAAACCTAATCCATATGATATTTTTAAAGCACATGTATGTGCGGGAGAAGAGATTGACACAGCTATTAAAAGTATGTGTGACAATTATGGATTAACAGTTAATAGAAATAGTAAAACTGCTAGTAATTTAACCTGTATTACATTAGCAAGAAAGATTTTTGAAAGAGGAGAAAGTGAGTATTTTAATTGGGTATTGAAGTTACTAGATAAGGCAAAATGGAATGAATTTTCCCAGGCACATTGTCATCGTGTTATTAATGCATTATATGAAATTAGGAAAAATTATGAAGAAGAAATTTCATTTATTCAGAAAAAAATAATATCGTTTTTAAAGAAAACTAACCCAAATGAATTGTTAATAAATGCAACCATAAAATATCCTCAGTACAAAGATGAGAGTAAGAAGATAAAATTATATTTATTAGATATTGTTAATGAAAATGAAGTTACAATGCATAATACTTCTAAAATTACAGGAATGCCAGCATAAGAAATACATAAACACAGCTACTAACTTTTATTTGTTGGTAGCTGACTAGTTATATTAAAGGAAGTGTTTTTATGAAAAGTTACAAAATTAGTTATAACCGAGATAAAAATATAGAAAATGTTCATCATATCGGAATTGAGTAAAATGGAAATTATTACAGTGTGATTTTCGGAGAATATGTGAATGGTGGATTCTTTAGTATTCCTAATTTGGGAGTTGGTGGAGAATTAAGCTATTTTAGTGATACATTTTGGAACGAAGAATCATTATGCAGAGTATTAAAAAGAAAACGTGTGGCAAAAGTGATTGCGTTAGCTATTGCAGAGTTTGGAAAGGAAGAGAGTGATTGATTATGGGAAATAAAATAAAACAAAAAGGAAAAACAGAAGTATATCCATTCTGGCATATGGAAGACATTAAAAATATGATGGATTATTTTAAAATGAAGGAGATGTAGCACTGGTATTTGGCATTTAATTTTGGATTGCTTCTTGGAAGGCGTGTAAGTGATACGTTATCTTTTAAATGGTCAGATTTCTTTTATGAGAATGGAAGAAAGAAGGATGAAATAGAGATTAAGGAACAGAAAACAGGAAAGATTACACGTCCTTATGTATGCGAAGCCTGTAAAGAGGCATTAAAGTTATTATATATTGAGAAGATTGGTATTGATCCGATGGAGAATTATAATGATTTTATTATAACTACAGCACAAAAATCACAGTTGCTAGAAAATAAAGATGAATATTCAGAAGATGAGTGGAATGAATTATTTTGGAAAGCTACACAGAGTCAGGCAGCAGCTTACAGGAAGCAGTTTAAGATAGCTGCAGATGCATGTGAAATTCAATATGCTGTATCAACTCATAGTACACGGAAAACCTTTGGTTACTGGTCAGTAAAGTTACATCCGTATGATGTAACAACAGTAGATAAATTGCAAGGTATTTTTTCGCATTCAGATCGAAACACAACGCTTCATTACATTGGAATTGCTAGAGAGGATGAAATCAAACTGTATGATGATATGGGATATTTTATTACGGATGTTGCTAGTGGAAAGAAACCAGTTATTAAGAATAGTCCGGTGGTTCCATTAAAAGCAGAGGATTTTAGAGAGATTCTTAGTAAATGTTATGATATGGCACATGATGGAGAAGATAAGTTTAATGTTATTAATAAATTGATTGATTTTGCAGAGAAATCTATGGTATAATAAGGAAAGGAAAATTTAATATGTTAAGAGCAATAGAATTTAAAGATAAAAGATTTAGAACGAAAGAAGATGATAACCTTCTTAGTCCTCTGACTGAAAACACAATTATTTTGTGTCATAACTATAAGCTTATGGATTCTTTAGCGAAAGAGATCCTAAATACAGTCAATGGAGATGCAGAATATAACGATTATGACTGTGATGATGAAGATGTTGGAAAGGCAAAGATGTGGTTGCAATTCGGTCTTCAAAGAGTAATAGATATCAATGGTCAGAAAATCACTTTAGCATTAGAACCAGCTATTATTTACAAGGCAAATGATATTAAGGATATCTGGCTATTTGATTGCCAGGGGACGGATGAAATAGAAACTTTGCCACCTTATGAAGAATTTATTTATCCTATGTGTATTTTTAAAGGAAGTCGCAAAGTTTGGGAAGATGGTAAGGATGAAGTATATTAAATGATTTGCAATGGTACATATGGGGCATACAATGGTGAATGGGTAGATTTACATGGAAAACATTGGGATAATGAAACGCATAATTGTGTGTCCGAGTGTAATATGCATTTGAATGATTGATTTTATTGGAGGTCTTATGGATTTTAAAAAGGCATATGTAAAATTGAGGAAAGCTAAGATAGAAGCTCTTGCTAACAATACCAATATTGTAGTTGGGAGGTTGGAACTAAATAAGGCATTAGAAGCATTAGAGGAAATGATTAATGATGATAAAAAAGTGAAGTTGAATTTTAAATGAAATCCGGTTTTCATTGATATTATGCAATTTATAGAAATAGGTGGTTAGAGTAATGTGGAATGATGATGGGAAATTGTCTGTAAAAGTTAAAAAAATTATGATATATATTATCTCAATGATTTTGACATTTCTTGTGATTATTATAGCATATAGATATTGCTTAAATCATAATGAAGGTGTAGAAGCATATATGGCAGTATTAGCGGTTATGTTAACTGTCATTGGATATATTATTAGTATAACTCATGATATTATTTCGCAGCAAATGAATTCCAAATTTTCTTTGTTTCTTGATGTAGATATTAATGGGAAATATGCCAGAATAAGATGCTTTGTAGAGAATAAGGGAAATAAACGAATAAATCCTAATGCATTTTATCTTTTTATAGATCAACCCTTACTGGATAATGATAGTGGTATATATCAACAAAATCATATTTTAAAACATGACTGCAAACAAAATTGTAGATTATCAGATTTATGTAGAAAAGATTCAGTAGATGAATTTGAACGAGAATTTACCATTCCTAGGTGTGAACAGGGTTACTTTAGTTATAAGAAGCTGGATTTAATATCGTCTGATTCAATATTATACATAAATCCAAGGGAATCATTTTCAGAAGATGTCGTTATTAAGTTAAAAAAAGGTGTTTATCGTATTTTGGTTATTGGGAGTTATGACAAGAAAGGATGCGTATGTGCAAATCAGCAATTTGTAATCAGGTGAGTGTGTATTAGTTCGTGTTTAAATGAAATGTTGCTTTTAAGACATAAATTTTATTGCCTTGTGTATAATAACAGTATATAATATAAGTACAATAAACAGTACGGTTTTTGGTACGGAAAGAGGTATTGCTATGATTGCAACAAAACAGATGGATGTAAGAGCAAATATTAAAAAATATTTTGATATGGCGTTTGATGGAGAGACTGTAATTGTATCACGCAAGGAAAATAAAAATGTTGTTATTATTTCAGAAGCAGAATATAACGAGTTAGCAAGGGCTAAACGTAACGAAGAATATCTTGCAAAATTAGATGAAAGTTTTAAACAGTTTGAAGATGGAAAAACAATCTCTTTTAGCATGGAAGAATTACGTGAAATGGAATCCGATGATTGGAAACCAACTCAAAAAGTTTTAGACTGGATGAAACGAATGGAGCAAGAGAATGAATGATTTAACTTTTACGGATAAAGGTTTTGCTGATTATGTATATTGGCAATTCCAAGATAAGAAAACAATTAAGAAGATAAATAATTTATTGGAGGATATTAAAAGAAATGGTGCAATGCAAGGAATAGGAAAACCTGAGCCATTAAAACATCGTTCTGGATATTCAAGACGTATAGATGAGGCTAATCGGCTAGTATAAGATATAGATGAGTTGCAAAATATAAAAATAATATCGTGTAAAGGACATTATGAAGATTGACACAGGGATTGAGATAATCAGTCCCTATAATTAAATTTGCAGAAGTAAATAGACATTAAAATGCTGTTTTTAAGTGGAGGATGATATGAATATTAATCCAGATAAAGTAAAGGAATTAGTACTATTGTTTTCGAAATTGGATGATGATTACCAAAAGGAATTATTAAATAAAGTATATGAATTATCATTAAAACAGTCTCAAAAAAATCTGATCAATAAAGAAGGTAAAAAATTTAGAAGTGAAGATGAATATAAAAAAGAAATTGAAAATAGAAGTAATGAAGCAGCCAAGGAATCCTTGGATTTATTGTGGCTGCTTGATAAAATAGGTGATGACGAAAAAGCACAGTTAGCAATCATATTAGATAAATTAAGTCATGGTGGATTGGCAAAAAAGACGGATATTGAGATAAAGATTAATAGTAAAAAGGTCTCTGTTAAAGAGTATATTGAAGAAGTATTACCACAAGCTGATTTTGAAGTTGCTAATGAGAAAGTTATAGAATTTTTGAAAGAAGGAAATAAGATTTAATAATGAAATTCTGGTTTAATGTGGAGGTAATTAAAATGTCGGGCAAAGAAAACCAAGAGAAGTGGAATTTATATGTATTGAGGTATAATTATTCTGGTAATTATTATGTAGAGACTACATTGGATTTTGAAGAAAGAATATTGGATCATTGGAGAAGAGATTCAGAATCAGTAAAAATATTACAAAATTGGTAAATTAAAA
>CAMWUK010000104.1 GCA_947177415.1 uncultured Clostridiaceae bacterium | reverse complement strand
AAGACATCGCCCTTTCACGGCGGTAACACGGGTTCGATTCCCGTAGGAGTCATTTTCTGCATTATGCAGGAGCTATGAAACGGACAATAGTTCGGTAGCTTATTTATATGGACCTTTAGCTCAGTTGGTTAGAGCAATCGGCTCATAACCGATCGGTCCTGGGTTCGAGTCCCCGAAGGTCCATTTCTTTTTTATATGTCATACATGCCGACATGGCTCAATTGGCAGAGCAGCTGATTTGTAATCAGCAGGTTATCGGTTCAAGTCCGATTGTCGGCTTTATGGCCCAGTGGCTCAGTTGGTTAGAGTGCCGCCCTGTCACGGCGGAGGTCACGGGTTCGAGTCCCGTCTGGGTCGTTTCTTCGGAAACGAAGAGATAATTTATATGGGATCATAGCTCAGCTGGGAGAGCATCTGCCTTACAAGCAGAGGGTCATAGGTTCGAGCCCTATTGGTCCCATTGATGCCGGCGTGGCGGAACTGGCAGACGCACAGGACTTAAAATCCTGCGGGACTTATACTCCCGTACCGGTTCGATTCCGGTCGCCGGCATTAAAATAGCACAGAAGTGCTATTTTGTTGCATTTTGATAGAAATATCATAGATAATTTAATATTTGTGCGCGTAGCTCAGCTGGATAGAGCACTAGACTACGGATCTAGGTGTCGGGAGTTCGAATCTTCTCGCGCACGTCTTAAGAGATTAGATATTCTAATCTCTTTTTACTTTATAGGAAAGTTCGTCCTATAAAGTAAAAACGCTCTGCGAGGATGTGCACAGATGCGTAAGGGGGATTGTTGCATGCTTTTTGCAACAATCCCCCTTACGCATCTGTGCAATCCCCTCATGAATGAGAGGTTAGGGGAGTTAATGTGGGATTGCCCACTTTGTTATTTAAAAATAGTAATACTAAAACTGAAGCATGTTTTTATATGTTTTTTAAAATACAAAAAAATAAGAGGACTTTGAATGGGAAACCAAACAAAATCCTCTTGAGGGGAGTATAAATAATTAATAAGGGGTTATATAGTGTGCGAATTAGAATTCTCTTTGAAGGGTGAACTCTATCGACATTTAGTATTATAGTATATATCAAGAGAAAACGCAACAAGAAAAAGATGTCGAAAAATGAGAGATAATTGTAAAAAAAGTGAGTAGAATAAAATGAAAAAAACTGCACATAATATTTTTGTACAAAAAAAAAGTTAATGGAGGAAATATTATGGCTAAAAATTACAGTAATCAACAAAACAACACATCAAATGAGGAGAATAAAAATATGAAAAATTCTCAAAACAATAGTACGCAGAACACTTCAAGAAACAATTTGAGAAACAGTAGTCAGGAGAATTCCAGCAAAGAGAGAAATAGTTACAATGATTCTCAGAACTGCAATAGAGAAAGAAATACTACCTCAGAAAATAACAGTTCTCAGAATAGCAATCGTGAAAGAAACAGCTACAACAATTCTCAAAATAGCAACAAAGAGAGAAACAGTGCATCAAGAGATTCCAGAAATGAAACTAGTCAAAACAAAAACAGATAAGCAGCTTTTGTATTTTTAAAATACTAAATGAAAGAGGAAAGAGTTGTTATATTCTAGAAATAAAGAATATAACAACTCTTTTATTATTAAAGGGTATTTTATTGAAGAACTCTTGTACAAAAAGGAAAAAAGTACATATACTAATTATTATAGAGAAAATACTTGACTTTGTTGTGTAGGCAAACATAAATGTGAATGAAATTATTTAAATAAGGGGTTGGGAAAAATGGAAGTTCGACCAATTGCTGTTTGGGATTTAGAGGAAATCGTAAAAAGACCTAATGTTGTGCTTGTGGATTTAAGAGAAAGAGAAGAATACTTAGAGAATCATATTGAGGGAGCAATTTCTGTACCTTATGATAGTTTCTGGGAGAGAGGAAATTGGTGGAAAAAAGATACAGAATTTCTTTTATATTGTCAGCGGGGAAATGCAAGTTTACAACTTTCCAGAGAACTCGTGGAAAAAGGCGTACCAGCAATGAGTTTATTGGGTGGATATCTTGCATACCAACGTTTTCAAAAAAGAGTAAATAATTATCCACAAACTAGAAAAACAACTTATTTGTAGTATAATAAGATAATAAAAGAACAATAATATTGCTTATCTTTTATGTTCAAAATATTATTAGTATTTACAGATATAAAAATATACATTGACGAAGAGCAAAAAGTCATTCATAATAAAGTATACCAGTTTCTTTCATGATGATATATTCATTTTACTAAAGATTTATTGCAATGAAAGAAAATTCATACCTAAATAAGAAACAATATGAAGGTTGGTATAAATATGAGACAAAGACAAGTTTTGAGAAATATGATGTCCAACAGTAAGAACTTTAGATAATAATGAAAGGAAATATTATGGAATTATATGAATTTATTGCACCTTGCCATTTTGGACTAGAGGCAGTTTTAAAAAGAGAAATTACAGATCTAGGATATGAGATTGTACAGGTAGAAGATGGACGTGTTACATTTCGAGGGGACATAAATGCTATTTGCAGGGCAAACATTTTTCTTCGTACAACAGAACGTGTGTTATGGAAAGTGGGAAAGTTTCGTGCAACCACTTTTGAGGAATTGTTTGAAAAGACAAAAGCAATTCCTTGGGAAAAGTACATTCCAGAGGATGGTAAATTTTGGGTGACAAAAGCAACATCTATAAAAAGTAAGTTATTTAGTCCTTCTGATATTCAATCTATTATGAAGAAAGCAATGGTGGAACGGATGAAGCAGGTATATAAAAAAGATTGGTTTTCTGAAGATGGTGCAGAATTTCCAATCCGTATTACCTTTATGAAAGATGAAATTACCATAGGGATTGATACTTCTGGTGTTTCTTTACATAAAAGAGGTTATCGTAAATTAAGCAGTAAAGCTCCAATTACAGAAACTTTAGCTGCCGCACTTATTATGCTTACTCCTTGGAATAAAGATAGAATTCTAGTAGACCCATTTTGTGGAAGTGGAACCATTCCTATAGAAGCTGCTATGATTGGTGCTAATATTGCACCTGGAATGAATCGTTCCTTTATCTCAGAAGGGTGGACAAACCTGATTCCAAAGAAGAGCTGGTATGCAGCTATTGAAGAGGCGAATGACCAAATTAGGGAAGATGTAGTGATGAATATCCAAGGATATGATTTAGATGGTGAAATTATCAAAGCAGCAAGAGAAAATGCAAGGTTGGCAGGTGTAGATCAATATATCCATTTTCAGGAGAGAGCCATGCAGGAGTTGAGACACCCTAAAAAATACGGTTTTATTATCACGAATCCACCTTATGGAGAGCGGTTAGAGGAAAAAGAAGCTATGCCACAATTATATAAAGAGATTGGTGAGACTTTTGAAAAATTGGATTCTTGGTCCTACTTTATTATAACTGGATATGAAGAAGCACAAAAATATATTGGCAAGCAGGCAACAAAAAATCGTAAAATTTATAATGGAATGATGAAGACATATTTTTATCAATACATGGGACCAAAGCCACCAAAAAGGCAAAGGAAGGATGTGAAGAGAGAAGATTAAATATGAATAAAAAGGAAAATTATTTTTTGAGATTATTAATGATAGAAAGTGTTGTTTTCTTAATCTTTGCTTGTACGGGTATATATTTTATGCCTTTTCTGGAAGCAAAAGAAAGACAAGAAGAATGGCAGAAGGATAAGAATTTGATATGGAAAGATTATTTTACTGCCATGGTAGATTTAGAAAATATAATAGAGAAACATACAGAAGAAAATAAAAATACAAAGAAAAATTTTCTAGATAGATATGAGCAGACAATAGAGTCAGGTAAAGTATATATAGAGGAAGTAAAGCTTGAGAAACAAAATAATAAAGACGAGGAGATACAGGAACAAAGATTGGGAAACTCCTACATAAAGATAAAAAAGACTGGAATAAAAGAAATATGGGGAAAACTGGAACACAATTATATGAATAAAAAGGTGTCAGTTGTTATTTATGGGGAAGATTGGGAAAAGCTTGAAAAATCAGATATGACAGTTGTTTGGAAAGGTCATAGTTATGTGGTAGATGCGAAGAAAATTCCTGTATCATTAAAGGTTTGTCAATATCAACAGAATGAAGAAGGAATTAAGGATGCTATTTTGTTGGAATTTGATGCAGATAAAATTTATTCTTACCAGTTATGTCAAGATGGAGAGTATGTTTATATTACATTTTGTCCTCCTAAAGAGGTCTATGATAAGATTGTAGTTGTAGATGCTGGGCATGGAGGAACAGACACAGGAACTTATGCAAAATCTGGTGATTGGGATGAGAAAGATTTTAATTTAGATTTTGCAAGAAAAGTAGAAGAATATTGGGATCATGATAATATCAAATTATATTTTTCAAGATTAGAAGACACAAAAGTTACTTTGGTTGACAGGGTAAATTTTGCCAATGACTTACAAGCAGACTTGTTTGTTAGCCTGCATTGTAATAGTAGCGATGAAAATTCAGGGAGTGGTTTGGAAGCATTGTATAAAAGTAATGGATATACAGCAGATTCTAAGGCTTTTGCCAAAAAATGTCTGGAAGCACTGGAGAAATCTACTGGTTTTACAAACCGTGGACTTTTGAAAGGAAAACGTATATATATTATCCGAAATGCAAATATGCCAACAGTTTTGCTTGAACTTGGATTTTTGACAGATGCAGGGGATTTAAGTTATATATCTAAGGAAGAGAATAGAAAGAACATTGCACAAACTATTTGTCAAGTAATCTGGGACGAATTTGTACATAATAGGTAAGAGTTCAGCCAGGTTCATTCATAAAGTGCCAGAATATACAAATTGGCTAAAAATATTCTTTTTGGCTGGACACTTTATTCATGAATGGCGTTAAGCACATAAAAGTATATGCACAAATTGCCCTCTATGAGCAAGCTCAATCGTGCAATTTGCACATATACTTTTACCCGGCTGAACTGTTACCATAATAGTGGTACGAAATCAGATTGTTAAAGATAATTAAGAAAATGGAGGTTAAAAATGAAAATTATATTTGCAACAGGAAATGAAAATAAAATGAAGGAAATTAGAGAAATTATGGCTGATTTGCATTGTGAAGTACTTTCCATGAAAGAAGCAGGTATAGTTGTAGAAGTAGAGGAAGATGGCGAAACTTTTGAAGAGAATGCACAAATCAAAGCCAGAGCAATTGCAAAAGTAGCGAAAGATGCTATTGTGTTAGCAGACGATTCTGGATTAGAGATTGATTTCTTAAATAAGGAGCCAGGAGTCTGCTCTTCTCGGTTTATGGGTGTAGATACGCCATACACAATTAAAAACCAACATATTTTGGAGTTACTTAAGGAAACAGAAGAAGAACAGCGAAGTGCAAGATTTGTTTGTGCTATAGCAGCGGTACTGCCAGATAAAAAAGAGAAAGTAATAAGAGCAACTATAGAGGGGCAAATTGCAAAGGAAAGTATAGGTGAGGAAGGTTTTGGGTATGATCCAATCTTTTATGTGCCAGAATTTGGATGTACCACAGCAGAACTTTCTATGGAACAAAAGAATAAAATTAGCCATAGAGGAAAGGCTCTTGCCCAAATGAAGAAGTTTATTATAGAATATTATGGAATGCAGAAGCAGAGTAAGTAAGGCAAGGATATTCTTGTTTAAAACGTAGCGGTTCATGATTCTGAGCAGTTACAATATTTGAGAATAAGACATTAGCGAAAGGGATAAATGAATATGAGTAAAATTAGAATTATGATTGTTAGTGACACACATGGAAATAACAGATATTTGAACAAAGCAATAGAAGAAGCCGGAGCGTTTGATTTATTCTTACATTTAGGAGATTTGGAAGGTTCTGAACATTTTATTGATGCTTTTGTGCAAAGTAAAAAGGAAATGATTGCTGGAAATAATGATTATTATGTAGATTATCCGAATGAAAAGATTATTGAAGTGGCAGGCTACCGTATCTGGATGACTCATGGACATCGTTATCAAGTATATACAGGGGTGTCTTTTTTACGGGATGCTGCTATAAAAAAAGGTGTGGATATTGTTCTATTTGGACATATACATCAACCTTATTTGGAACAGGAGGATCTTATAATTCTAAATCCGGGAAGTATTAGCCTTCCTCGGCAAAGTGATAGGATTCCAACTTATGCCATTATGGAAATCGATGAACAAGGTGAAATTTCAATTGCTATAAATAGAGTGGGGCAATGCAAAGAATAAATCACAATGGATAAGAAAAAAATAAAAATAATTTTGGAAAGATGTTCCATGAATGGCTTGTAGTAGGCATAAAATCTAGTGTTTCAAAGAAAATAAAAAAAATTAAAAAAAGTATTGACTTTCCTTTTTACATATTATATAATAGTTCTTGCGTTGAGGGAAACAAATAAAACTCACGCGGGATTGCTCCACAAGATTAATCGGGGTGTGGCTCAGCTTGGCTAGAGCGCTTGATTTGGGATCAAGAGGTCGCAGGTTCGAATCCTGTCACCCCGACTAAAAAAATAAATAATATGCGGGTGTAGTTCAATGGTAGAACACTAGCCTTCCAAGCTAGATACGTGGGTTCGATTCCCATCACCCGCTTAAACTATGTTTATGCATAGTTGACCAAGAAATTGGTATACGTGCTAGTAGCTCAGCTGGATAGAGCATCGGCCTTCTAAGCCGGTTGTCGGGGGTTCGAATCCCTTCTGGCACGTTTTCATCGATTATACCTCGGTGGTTTATGGTGGGTATAGCGCAGTTGGTTAGCGCGCCAGATTGTGGCTCTGGAGGTCATGGGTTCGAATCCCATTATCCACCCTGGTTATAACAGATATAGGACTATCGCCAAGCGGTAAGGCACAGGGTTTTGATCCCTGCATTCGCTGGTTCGAATCCAGCTAGTCCTGTTTATGGGATATTAGCTCAGTTGGTAGAGCACTTGACTTTTAATCAAGTTGTCCGGGGTTCGAATCCCCGATGTCTCATTATGCGGATGTGGCGGAATTGGCAGACGCGCTAGACTTAGGTTCTAGTGGGAGACCGTGGGGGTTCAAGTCCCTTCATCCGCACGTTGAGAGTTTCGTTTACGGAACTCTTTTTTGTTTTACAAGAAAGTTCGTCCTATGAATCAATGAAACAAAAATGCTCTACTTTTATTCTTTGCATTTGTTAGGGATTTTGCGGAGGATATAAGGGGCAAGGATGAAGTAGAGAATTAATAATTGATATAATCAAAAGAACACCTTTTTGTGGGCTGGTATTTGTTATTCTGCCATAATAGGTGTTCTTTTAATTTACTATGAAAGTCCTGACAAACGGCTACATTTTGTGCAAGCTTGCTTGCAAAGAAATGTAGACATTTGGCTGGCTAAACTGTATGAGTATGTAGGGCGACAGCCCAGAATACGAATACAGTTGGTGATTGCTATGTGCTTCGCACTCCCGCAATCAACTTTCATTCATGGTGATGCCTCGCTTGCGAGGCATGATCATTTTATATGTTAGCTTCTTGGTTAGTTATTTTGCTGACGATACAATTCATACATTATAAGACCTCCTGCCACTGAGGCATTAAGCGATTCTAATTTACCACACATTGGAATATGGACTAGTATATCGGCTTGTTTTCTAGTGGCATCAGAAATTCCTCTTGACTCATTTCCTATTACAACAGCAGATTTATTTGGGTAGTGTTCTTCTGTAAAATTCCGCTTGCTCTGTAAGTCTGTTGCAATAATGGAAAAACCTTCTGCCTGCAAGCCTTCTAAAGTATCTTGGAAATTTTCAACATATAAAAAGGGTATTCGGAAAATAGAACCCATAGTGGAACGAACCACTTTGGGATTAAACAAATCCACAGTTTCTTTGCTCATAATTACACCTGTCATACCTGCACCTTCTGCAGTACGAAGAAGTGTTCCAAGATTACCAGGGTCACGCAAATCTTCTAATAATAAAAGACGACTTGTTGTATTTTTTGTAAAATCATTTAAAGAGTAAGAAGGTTGTTTTACTATAGCAAGAATTCCTTGGGGAGTCATAGTATCAGCAACTTCACGAAATACTTTATCAGAAATTACTTCATAGTCTGCTATTCCAAAATAATCTTCTTCTGGAATAATTAATTCATGTAGATAGGATTCGCTGACGTAAGCCTTAATGACGATATCAAGATCCCTAGCTTCCTCAAACATTTTTCGACCTTCTGTTACAAAGACATTTTGTTCTCTTCTAGTTCTGGCATTTTTTTGAAGTTTAGCCAGATTTTTTATTTGTGCATTTGAACTGCTACTTATCATAAAAATATCCTAATCCTTTCTTAGAAAATAATAGTATTTTAAGTTATTTATATTTAGTGTAAAGGAAAAAGGGGGGAAAAACAATTCTTTTTTATTCTCATCAAATCTTAACTTGCGTATTATATAAAAATAAAGTAAAATAAAGTTGTTCGAACACACTGAAACCAGAAGAATAATTGGGGAGGAGGAAAGAATATGCCAGATACCATTTTATTGATTTGGTTGATTTCAATTGCAGTTTTTCTTGTGATTGAGATCCTTACATTAGGTCTTACTACAATTTGGTTTGCAGGAGGAGCATTGATCGCCTTTCTTGCAGGACTTTGTGGAGCCAACATTGTCATACAGTTTGTTCTGTTTTTCGTAGTATCTTTTATTATGTTGTTAGGAGTACGTCCAAGTGCGTGTCGAAAATTTAATAGTAAAAGAATTAAGACTAATGTGGATAGCTTAATTGGAACAGAATGTAAGGTGTTAGAGCAGATTGATAACTTTAACCAGAAGGGTACTGTCTTGTTAGATGGAAAAGAATGGACAGCAAGGAGTGCGGAGGATATGATTCTTGAAGTTGGTGAACGAGTACAAGTTGTAAAAATATCTGGTGTTAAAGTTTATGTTACAAAGTTGGTGGCAAGGCAGCCGCAGAATAAAAAGGAGGAAGTATAATGCCATATTTAATTATAGGATTACTTGTGATTATTGTTGCAGTAATTATTTCATGTATTAAAATTGTGCCACAGGCACAATCGTTTGTTGTTGAAAGATTGGGAACATTTCAAGATGTCTGGGGAGCTGGTATGCATTTGAAGACACCACTCATTGACAGAATTGCAAAACGTGTACCAATGAAAGAGCAGGTAGCAGACTTTCCACCACAGCCTGTGATTACAAAGGATAATGTTTCTATACGTATTGATACTGTTATCTTTTTCCAAATTACTGACCCTAAGCTTTTTGCTTATGGAGTAGAGAATCCAATGATGGCTATTGAGAACCTGACAGCAACTACTCTTCGTAACTTAATTGGTGAATTGGAATTAGACCAATCACTTACATCCAGAGAGATTATCAATACTAAGATGAGAGAAATCTTAGACCTTGCTACAGACCCATGGGGTATCAAAGTAAATAGAGTGGAATTAAAGAACATCATTCCTCCTCCAGAAATTCAAGATTCCATGGAGAAACAGATGAAAGCAGAACGTGAACGTCGTGAAGTACTTTTGAAGGCAGAAGGTGAGAAGAACTCACGTATTCTTGTGGCAGAAGGTAAGAAAGCATCTGCAATCTTAGAGGCAGAAGCAGAGAAAGAAGCAGCAATTCTTCGTGCAGAAGCAAAGAAAGAAGCTATGATTCGTGAAGCAGAAGGTCAGGCAGAAGCAATTCTTCGTGTACAGAAGGCGAATGCACAAGGTATTCAATTCCTAAATGAAGCTGGTACAACTTCTGAAGTACTTCAGTTAAAGAGTTTAGAAGCTTTCGCAAAAGCTGCAGATGGTAAGGCAACAAAGATTATTATTCCTTCAGAAATTCAGGGGCTTGCGGGACTTGCAACCTCTGTTACAGAATTGGTAAAGAGTGATATACCAGCTAAATCTGTGGGTTCTGAACAGTAACAATAATATGAATGAAACTGTCACGGAGAGTATTCTTCGTGGCAGTTTATGATGATTAGAGAAAGGTGAAGAATTTTGAAAGTATTAACAAAAGTAAAAGAAGTAATACAGTCACCAAAGCTTTTATGGGCTTTTCTTATTTTAAAAGTAGTTACCTATTATATTTTGATTGATGTGGATATAACACGAAATTTTCTTGTATTAGGTTCTGTTTTTGTATTAGCAATTCTGTTTTCTCACCTGTATCAAAGTTCTTTTTCTCATAAATTTCTTGTTTTTAGTATTCTTTATGGATTTTTTAGTATTATTATGTTTGCGGATAGTATGTACTTCAATTATTATAACCAAACAGTATCTATTCAACAAGTATATCAAGTGTCAAATGTGGCTAAAGTACCAAGTAGTTTTATTGCAACCTTGATACCAGCAAGCTTTTTTATTTTGTGGGACATTCCTTTTGCTATGTATTACTTTAAGAAGGCGAGTAAAATTTGGGAAAGTCAAGCAACAGAGAATAATGATGGAAAAAGAAGAATGGGAATCAGCTTAGGTTGTGTGGTGTTGATCCTGTTTCTTGCAATCAATCCATTTCACAATACATGGATTATAAAGATAAATAGTGTGGGGTTTTTCACAAATCATATCCGGGATATTGTAGAAGTATCCTCAAATGCGGTTTATACAGAACTTTGGGAGCCAAAAGAAGTTTTAGAGGTGGTAGAGAAAGAGACTAAAGATTTTGTAGAGACAACTGTAAAAGATACCAAAGGGAAGAATTACACAGGTATTGCAGAGGGAAAGAACCTGATAGTTATTCAACTGGAAGCGTTTCAGAATTTTGTGATTGGATCCAGTTATAATGGAAAGGTACTTACTCCAAATTTGAATGCATTATTGAAAAAGGATAGTATTTACTTTAGCAACTATTATGCCATTATAGGAAAAGGAAATACGGCAGATGCAGAGTTTGCTACCTTGAATAGTTTGTATCCGGTAATAGATGGAGAAAGTTATCGTTTATATACCCAAAATACTTATAACGGGTTGCCATGGCAGCTAAAGAATAAAGGATATGTTACATATGGGTTTCATGGTAATGAAGCAAATTTTTGGAATCGTCAGGCAGCTTATCCATACCAAGGAATTGATAACTTTTATAGTATAGAGAAGTTGGATGATACAGAACAAATTGGACTTGGCATCTCGGATTGCTCGGTCTTTTCCCAAATGGTGGATATTGTGAAAAAAGGGGGAAAGCCTTTCTTTTCTTTTGTGGTTTCTCTTACCAGTCATCATCCGTATGAATTACCTGAGGAACTTTGTGAACTTGAGATACTTCCAGAGGATGAAGGCTCAAAGTTTGCCAATTATCTGCAATCTGTCCGCTATACAGATAAGGCAATTGGAGAGTTGATTTCAAAACTGAAAAAAGAAGGATTATATGAAGATACAGTAATCGCTTTTTATGGGGATCATCACGGTTTGAATTGTACCATGGATGATAATGATATATATGTAGGAAGATATTTAGGAAAAGATTATGGATATGAGGAAATGTTGAAAATACCTTGTATTATTCATATACCAGAAAGTGGAGTTTTGGAAACAGTTTCTACTCTTGGATGTCAGGTGGATTTTCTTCCAACTATGGCTGACTTGATGAATTTTGATTTAGAGCAACCTTATATTATGGGACAGAATTTGTTAACGGCAGAACATGGATTTGCAGCATTTACTGCATATTTATTCGATGGATCCTTTGCTTATGACGATGTGATGTTTCAAATATCCAGAGAAGGAATTTTTGAAGGAAGTAGTGCTTGGAATCGAAAGACTTTAAAAGAGATAGACATAAAAGATTATTATGAGCAGTATAATAAAGCAATTTCTCTAAAGGAAGCTTCCAAGCAAATTCTAGAGCAAGATTTAATCGCTGAGTATATAAAAAGAAAATAGTAGTATGTATTTGATTCCTTATTTTCTAGAAGTATTGACAAATAGCAAATGTATGTTATAATGAATAAAAATGCATATAAATGTATATTTAAACAACATAAAGGAATGTGGAATAGGAGGATATTGCTATGAATTTAAAAGGACGTAGTTTTTTGACTTTAAAAGATTTTACAAAAGAAGAGATTGCCTATTTGTTAGAGCTTGCAGCAGATTTGAAGAAAAAAAAGAAACAGGGGATTACTGGTAATAGCTTAAAGGGCAAAAATATTGCTTTGATTTTTGAGAAACCTTCTACGAGAACCCGTTGTTCCTTTACGATTGGCTGTATTGATGAAGGCGGACATCCAGAATATCTTGGAAAGGATGATATTCAATTAGGACACAAGGAAAGTGTAGAAGATACAGCCCGTGTCCTAGGAAGAATGTTTGATGGAATTGAATTTCGTGGATTTAAACAGGATACTGTGGAGAAACTTGCCAAGTACAGTAAAGTTCCAGTATGGAATGGATTAACAGATGAATATCACCCAACACAGATTCTTGCAGATTTTCTAACTTTGCAGGAACAATTCGGAAAATTAGAAGGTTTGCATTTTGTATATGTAGGTGATGGAAGAAATAATATGGCAAACAGCCTTATGATTGGTAGTGCAAAGATGGGATTGCACTTTACTATATTGGCACCAAAGGTGCTTTGGCCAACGGATGAATTGATATCTCTTTGTGAAGGTTATGCAAAAGAATCTGGCGGAACTATTACCATTTCTGATGATTTAGAAGCAGTCAAAGGTGCAGATGCGATTTATACAGATGTATGGTGTTCTATGGGAGAAGAGGATAAATCAGCGGAACGTATTGCTCTTTTGCAGCCATATCAGGTGAATCATGACTTATTTGCTAAGACTGGAAAGGATAATACTATTTTATTGCATTGTCTTCCAGCAGTAAAAGGGAAAGAGGTCACAGAGGAACTATTTGAAGAGCATGCAGATGTTATTTTTGATGAAGCTGAAAATCGTATGCATACTATCAAAGCTGTTATGGTGGCTACTTTGGGAGAAATGTAATATACCAAGATTAGTTATGCTTAATAGGGCAATTGACGAAGATTGCAGATAGATGATGCTGTAAGAGACCCTTAGCTGCGATATAGAATGTTTATATAAAACTTAAGATTTTCTTAAAAATTTAGAAAAATGTCCCATTAGGGGCATTTTTCTGTTATAATAAAAAATAGTGTATTGATAATGGATAGAAATATTCTTATCAAATTAGAAAAGAGAGGAGAATTACATGGCAGATTATTTAGAAACAACCCCAGAGATATTAGAGTTTGCAAAGATTTGTAAGGAGAATGCAGTGATTGATCCTGAGTACTACTCTAAATATGATGTAAAAAGAGGACTTAGAGATGTAAGTGGAAAGGGAGTATTAACAGGACTTACAGAAGTCTCAGAGATTCGCTCTTATACAATTATAGACCATGATATGATTCCTTGTGAGGGAAAGTTATATTTTCAAGGAATTGATATTGAAGAATTAACAAATGGATTTTTAAAAGAAGATCGTTTTGGATTTGAAGAAACAGCATATCTTTTAATATTTGGAGAACTTCCGAATAAAGAACAGGCTGCTACTTTTAAAAAGTTACTGGCAGATTATCGTAGGGATTTACCAACTAGTTTTGTCCGGGATGTTATTATGAAAGCACCTAGTGCAGATATGATGAATGCTTTAGCAAGAAGTGTACTTACTTTGTATTCCTATGATAATTGTGCAGATGATACTTCTGTGGAGAACGTTTTAAGACAATGTTTACAGCTTGTGGCATTGTTCCCAATGCTTGCGGTATACAGCTATCAGGCATATAGTCACTATCATGATGGAAACAGCTTATTTATTCATCAGCCTAACGCAGAGTATTCTACTGCTGAAAATATTTTACATTTGCTTCGTCCAGATAGCAAATTTACAAAATTAGAAGCAAAGATTTTAGATATTGCACTTATTATTCATGCAGAGCATGGAGGTGGAAACAATTCTACTTTTACTACACATGTGGTAACCTCTTCTGGTACAGATACATATTCTACTGTAGCAGCTTCATTAGGTTCTTTAAAAGGTCCTAAGCATGGTGGGGCGAATATTAAGGTAGTCCGTATGTTTGAAGACATGAAAGAAAAGGTTAGTGACTGGACAAATGAAGAAGAAGTCAGACAATATCTGTCAGATTTATTGAATAAGAAAGCTTTTGACAAAAAAGGACTTATTTATGGTATGGGGCATGCGGTATATTCTATTTCAGACCCAAGGGCAGACATTTTTAAAGGATTAGTACAAAGCCTTGCAAAAGAAAAAGATAGAATGCCAGAATTTGAACTGTATTCAATGGTAGAACGGCTGGCACCAGAGGTTATAGCGAAAGAAAGAAGAATATATAAAGGTGTTAGTGCAAATGTAGACTTTTATAGTGGATTTGTATACAGCATGTTGGATTTGCCACCGGAACTGTATACACCAATTTTTGCTATTGCTAGGATTGCAGGCTGGAGTGCACATCGTATTGAGGAGATTATTAACGAAGGTAAGATTATCCGTCCAGCTTATAAGTCTGTGTCACAACATAAGCCTTATATTCCATTGGACGACAGATAGGGTTACTGTTCACTCACAAGCTTGACACTTGCTGTCAAGCTATGTGCCCAAATGTAAAACAGCCAAGAATCCAGCCTTTCGCCGAAGGCGAATTATAAATAGGCTGGATTCTGTTACTGTTTGCACCATAGATGTGAACAGTAACAGATAGGAGAAGAGATTATGGAAGATATGGTGCTGTGTGCATCCAGTGCATACGAGGAGAAATATTACCTAAATGAACGGTTTGCAGGACTTCCTGAATCAATCAGGGAGGAACTGCAGATTATGTGTGTGCTTTATACAGCAGAAATTGGTGGTATTTTAACACTTATTTTTGATGAAGAGGGAAATCTGGAGTTTGTAACCAACTCTTATGAAGAAGATTTGCTTTATGATGATATTGGTAGCGTGTTAAAAATTAAACAATTACGGGAAAGTAAAAAGGAATTGTTGGAAAGTCTGGAAATTTATTATAAAGCCTTTATTTTAGGACAGGATATATCAGAATTGTTGGAATAAAGGTAACTGTTCGTGGTTCGGGACCGATACAGGAATGAGGAGAAAATAAGGTATATAGATTGATTATTACTGTGCATGCTGATAAACTGCTTGGATAGTATTATAGTAAACGCATTAAATAAATGCGTTTACTATAATTGCTCCACAAGGATGTGCATGGATGCACATAGGAAGTATGCCACTTTGTGGCGTGCATCCAGCACAGGAACAGTTATCTTTGACTAAGATTATACAAGCTCCTAGTTTATAGGAGAATAGAACACAAATTGGAATTTGTTGAATTGGAGAATTAATTATGAAAAAGACAATATTAACCATTTTATTATGTGGGATTATGATGTTTGGATTAACAGGTTGTGGGGAAACAAATAAATCTGCTAATATAAATGTTACTTTAAATGATAATATTAATAGTATAGAGATTAAAGTTGGAAAGACATTAACATATTCTTTATTGGGTAATGAATATGAGTTTAAAATAACTGATATAACAGAGAATGAAATTAGTATTGAAGTAAATCAGTATGGGCTGACAAATACAAGTAGTTTAATTTCAGAAGATAATAAATTTATTATTGAAAAAGGAAAAAAATTAGAATTACATACTCAAACCACTGACTATCAAGAATCAATTATTTTTGAATATTAGACAAATTACAATTTTTACAGGAGGAGATTTTTATGGAATTTTACAAAAAGGCTAAAGAAATTATGGATATGGAAGCTACAGAATACGTTGGAGGAGCTTCAAAAGAAGAAATAGAATATGCAATGAAAGAACTATCTGTGACGTTTCCAGAAAGTTATAAGGCGTTTTTAAATGATTTTGGTGCGGGAGATGCTGGTGGAGAAATTATTTTTGGAATTACAGATATTGAAGAAGAAAATGTAGTAGAAGTTACGAAAATGGAGCGTAGAGAGGGATTGCCTGATAATTTTGTAATTATCAATTATTTGGATGACACTTTTTTATGCTTAGATATTAGCAAGATGAAAAATGATGAATGTCCTGTAGTAGAATTGTCTGAAGATTATAAAGTCACAAAAACAGTTGCAGAAAGTTTTGGTCAGTTTCTTTATGATTACGAAAATGAAGAGTAAATAAAACAATTCAAATTTGTAGGAAGAACATAATTGTTCATGGTTCTGAACAGTTACGGAAGATCAAATGATAAATTTGAAATTAAGGAGAAATAGTAAATATATGAATAAATACATTACTTTTGCAAAAAAAGATATAGGCGTATTTTTATG
>CAMWUK010000103.1 GCA_947177415.1 uncultured Clostridiaceae bacterium | reverse complement strand
CGGTTTTGTCGTTTCAGTTATATTGCTTAAATCTTCTTGTGGTTTCTGAGTTGGTTTTGTCGTTTCAGTTATATTGCTTAAATCTTCTTGTGGTTTCTGAGTTGGTTTTGTCGTTTCAGTTATATTGCTTAAATCTTCTTGTGGTTCCTGAGTCAGTTTTGGCTTTTCAGTATATTTTTGTAAATCTTCTTGTGGTTCCTGAGACGGTTTTGTCGTTTCAGTTATACTGCTTAAATCTTCTTGTGGTTTCTGAGTTGGCTTTGGCTTTTCAGCTATATTTTTTACAACAACTTTACATTTGTATGTTTTACTACTGACTTTAGCTTTCAGATAAGATGTACCTTTGCTCATACCTTTGATTTTGGCATACGTCTTTGTTTGTTTTGTAATTCTTATATGACTGTTACTCACGGACCATTTAACACTCTTTTTTGCTCCATTAATTTTTATGGTTGTGGTTTTACCAACATATAATGTCTTGTTGGTTGAATTTAGTTTTACCTTTGCATTTATTGGAATTGCAGGTAATAGTGAAAAAATTAATGCTGTAATAATAAATAATGATGATATCCTTTTGTTTCTCATAAAAGTCCACTCCTTTATTTTTGTATTGTTAATTAAAAAACTTCGTATTTCATTGTATACGAAGTTTTATAAAAGATGGTATGCTTACAGCATACATTTATAATCTGGGTAATTTTAACAGTGCGTATTTTATATAATTTTCCAATTCAAGACCAAAAACTATTAATAGGATTACAACAACCACACGAATAGTAATAGTAAGTGGTTTGGGCATAATGGAAAAAGGTTTCCATTTTCGATCCCACCTTCCCCAATTGCTTCCAACCAGAAAAGGTGCTACAACATACAAAAACAAAGCCATACATTCCAGAAAAAATGTTTGTATTGTAGTTCCATATTCGCTAATAGATATAGCAATACCCATAAGAAGGAAAGCATATCCTGCAATTGCAACTATTTTATGCCATAAAATATTACTGCGGAATCCTGGCCAGATGGTTGTATCCTCTTTCCAATCTTCTTTTTTGTGGCTTTCTGGTTTTATTTTTGAAAGAATCTCATCCGCAGTCTGATATCGTTTTTTTGGTTCAAACATAATACACTTTTCCACTATTTTTCTGTATTTTTTGCTTTCTGTCAATTGTTTAGAAGGAAGGGTTCCTGTTAACATTTTGTTTAAAAGTATTCCAAAAGCATAAATATCGGTTCTGCCATCTGTTTGAGAGAAACCGAACTGTTCAGGAGCTGCATATTCCGCAGTTCCTAGAATCATAGTATCTTTATTTTGGTTTTCTTTAGGTGTTCTGGCAATTCCAAAATCAATTAATTTTACTACATCATCTGTAGAAATTAATATATTGGATGGGGTTAAATCCCGATGTACAATCCCTGCTTTGTGAATCCCAGATAAGCATTCAAGAATTTGTATACTATAAGAATCTATTTCTTCCTCAGAAAGAGAGCATGTTCGTTCCATCTTTTGTTCAAGAGTTTCTCCACTGATGTAGGACTCTATTATGATACAATAATCCTCACAAAAACATACTTCCTGTACTTGTGCAAGATAAGGTGACTCTATATTACGCAGACGTTCATATACTTTTCCTGTATGAATGTTTACTTGTTTTTTTACTACAAGCATTCCATTAACTTTGTTCTTTGCAAGATACGTGTTTCCGGATTTCTTTTGAGCAAGTTCTGTTAATTCTATATATGTATTTTTAATATATTCCTCATATCGTTTTATTTTAGTCATAAGTGACCCCTTGTTTTTTATATTATTTGTTTTATTATATACATATTATAGTTCTGATGTCAAAACAATATATTTAGGGCATATTTATTGCGGGGTTGGACGAATGTCAATTTGTTAAGAAATGGCATATTCCGAGTATTATTTCAAAAAAGTCTTGCTATCTTTTGGCATTCATGGTATAGTAATCTGTGCATTAGTGTTCTGCTAAAAGTCTAACATTTCTTTTGTATATTTCATACCAAAATTCAACAACCAATGGAAGTTTACAAGAAAGTTTGATATAATGAAAGTATCGTTTGAAAGTTGATGGAATTATTGAACTACCTAGAGAATCCCTATACACAAGCATTAACAGACCCACGGTTGATAGAACTGGATAAACGTCTGCGGAAGGTGAAACATGATAAGGAAGCCAGGCAGCAGTATATGACATTGCAAAATTTAATAGAAGAAGAGCGTGATGAAGCCTGAGAAGAAGGAAGATATGATGAAAAAATTGAAACAGCCAATAGGCTTTTACAAATGAAAAAATTGTCTTATGAGGAAATTGTCATTGGTTCTGGGCTTACATAAGACTTAGTTTATATTTGATAACACAAATAATTTCATAAAAATGATATCATAGTTGAACTGTAGCTCAAATTAAACCAAAGAAAGAAGGCTGTATATGAAAAAGACTACAGAAGAGTTATTAAAAATCTTAAAAAATACACCAGACCTGGGAACATATCTTTCACAGGAAAAAGATAATATAAACACAATTGTCTTATCAGAGTATTTACAAAAAATATGTGAGCAAAAAAATGTTTCTAAGGCACAATGCATAAAACAGTCTGGATTAGATAGGAACTATGCATATCAGGTTTTTTCAGGTACAAAGTATCCTGCCAGAGATAAAGTGCTTGCTTTGTGTTTTGGATTATCATTATCTTTGGATGAAATTCAAAATTTACTAAAGACTACAGGTTATCCTATTCTTTATGCAAAAAATAAACGGGACAGTGTAATTATTTTTGCAGTACAAAGAGGATATTCTATAATAAATGTTAATGAATTGTTATATGAAATGGGAATGGAATTAGTAGAATAAAGATAGGTCAAATGGTAATATATTTGAAATAGGATATGCCACTTGTGTAAAATGTCAATAAATGGTATAATAAAAAGAAATTTATTGGTAACAGTTCAGGTAGGTCTTGCACACTCCGCTGTGCAAGACCATAAAAAAGACTAAAACAGGATAGGAATTGGGCAATTTACATGCGAAGCTTGCACAATTCTGTAACAAATGTATTGAAAAATATATGCTACAAGAAAGATGCAATATGGGTACAGTTTGGCTATGAATATGACATGGGGAAAAGGGTTTTAGTAATAACAGAAAGGAGGAATATCAATGAAGAAAAAATGGATTGGTATGTTACTTGCAGGTACATTAGTGGGACTTAGCTGTTCTGGATGCGGAACAACGAATGATAGTACAGGGAATCTAAAGTTAGAGACCGTAAAAGAGGCAGCAGAGGATACTAATGGTGTGGTGAAACTGACTTTGTGGGGGGCAGAAGAAGACCAGAAATTGCTGGGAACCATTGTAGAAAATTTCAAAAAACAATATGAAAAAGAAAGTAGTTTTGAGATTACTGTAGAAGCTGTAGGAGAGGCTGATTGTAAGAAAACTATATTAACTAATGTAGGTGAGTGTGCAGATGTGTTTACTTTTGCAGATGATCAGCTTATGGCATTGGCGGCAGCCGGGGTATTAAAACCGATTGAGGATGCTGACAGCATTCGTAAGAGCAACTTGGAAGGAACGGTGAAGGCTGCATCTATAGAAGATAAGTTGTATGCTTATCCATTAACTGCGGATAATGGATATTTCATGTATTATAATAAAGCATATTTTAAAGAAGCTGATTTGAAGACCTTGGATGATATGTTAACGATAGCAGCAAATAATGGTAAAAAGCTGGTTATGGATTGGAATTCCGGCTGGTATTTGTATTCCTTTTTTGGAAACACAGGAATGGAAGTTGGTTTAGGTGATGATGGTGTGACTAATGTATGCAACTGGAATAACAAGGAAGGAGATATCAAAGGAACAGATGTGACAAAAGCTTTGTTGGATATCGGAAAGAATGCCGGATTTCAAAATGGAACAGATAATGATTTGACAGAAGGTGCCAAGAATGGAAATGTAATTGCTGGTGTAAGTGGTGTGTGGCTGTCAGGCAGTTTAAAGGAAGCATGGGGAGATAATTTTGGTGCAGTGAAGCTGCCAACTTATACATGTGCAGGTAAACAAGTACAGATGGGGTCTTATGTGGGATATAAGATGGTAGGTGTCAATGCTTATTCGGATAATGCGGAATGGGCAGCAAAGCTTGCAGAATGGATTTCAAATGAGGAAAACCAGACCTTACGTTTTGAGCAAAGAGGACAGGGACCATCTAACAAAAATGCTTCAGAAACTGATGAGGTAAAGAATGATTTGGCGATAAAGGCATTACTGGAACAATCTGCTTATGGAAGTTTACAAAGAATAGGCGGAAAGTACTGGGAGCCTGTTGCAGCTTTTGGGGTAAATATGGCAGATGGCAGTGCTGAAGGCAGAAATCTGCAAGAGATTATGGACAAATTAGTTTCTGATATTACAGCAATTGGATAGGGGGAATGGATATGAAGAACGAGAAAAAGCAAGTGGGGAAACCAAAGAATATAGAAAAATTAAACCAGAGAGGTATAGGAATCAGAAGTCTGATTTTAATTCCAGTATTGATTCTTGGTATCATATCTATATTTTCCAGCTTTAGTTCCTTACATAGTCTCCAAAGTGTAAACCAGAGAGCCAGAACAATTTCTGATGAATGTATGGAGAGTTTAATTGCATTGAGTGATATAGAAAATGATATTCAAACAATACACCGTCTGGCATTGTCACATATTATAGCAACTAAGTTTAGTACAATGGTAGATATAGTGAATGAAATAGAAGGAAAAGAAGGGAAGCTGGATCAGAATCTGGAAGATTACAAGGTATATGTAAATGCAGAGAATGCGGAGTACTATAATAATATTGTAGTCAGCTATAAAGAATATAAAAAGACATTAATTTCTTTGATTGCTTATAGTGCTGACAGTCAGACAGAAGAAGCATACGCTTGTGCGAATAATGAATTTGAAGAAAGCAGTAATATTATACAGGAGAATATTTCTTTATTGGTAGATGATGCAAATACACAGGCAGAAGAAGCAAAGAATGGTTTGAAAGACTCATACAATATGGCTATGGCAGTTTGTCTTATCACAATTGCACTAAGTATCTTATCTGTAATTATAGTGGTAACAGTAGTAATGAGACAGGTAATCAGACCAATTCGTACGATTCAAAAACAATTGTCTGAAATCATAAATGATATTGAACAAAGAGAAGGTGATTTGACAAAACGTGTAAAGATTGTTCCAATTACAGAACTTGCGGCACTTGGAGGTGGCATTAACGAATTTATCATTAAGTTACAGAATATCTTTCATACAATTTCTGATAATTCCGACCGGATTGAGATTGTGGTAAAAGAAGTACAGCAAAGTGTCATTACTTCGGAAGATAGTGTGACAGATTTGTCTGCCCTTACAGAAGAGTTAAGTGCAACTATGCATGATGTGGCAGCAAATGTAGAGAGAATTAACCAGAATACAGAGAATGTAAATGAAGATGTTGGTGTAATTGCAGTCCGCTCTGGAGAAGTAAAAGAATTTTCTGTGGAGATGAAACAACAGGCAGATATGATTGAGCAGTCTGCAAGAAATAATTTAGAGACAACGGAGCAGAAAGTAAATGAAATTTTAAATATTTTGAATCAGGCAATTGAGGAAAGCAAGAGTGTAGAACAAGTCAATACCTTGACAGATGATATTCTAAATATTGCCAGCCAGACAAATCTTTTGGCATTAAATGCTTCCATTGAGGCTGCAAGAGCAGGAGAGGCGGGAAAAGGATTTGCGGTAGTTGCAGATGAAATCCGCCAGCTTGCAGAACTAAGCACGCAGAATGCGAGTAACATCCAAAAGATTAATACGAATGTTGTCCACGCAGTCCGTAATCTTGCAGATAATGCAAAGAATCTGGTTAATTATATGAATGAATCCATTTTACCAGAATTTGGTGATTTCGTAGAAACTGGTGTGAAATACGAAGAGAATGCAACTTATATTGAATCTGTTATGAACGATTTTGCACAGCAAACAGAAAGACTCCGGGTTTCTATTTCGGATATTGCTGGATCTATTAACACCATTTCCATGGCGATTGCAGATGGTGCAGAAGGGGTTAATGGTGTAACAGAAAGCACACAGGTACTGGTAACGGACATGGATAATATTGTAAAGAGAATGGAAGAAAACCAGAAAATTTCAGAAGCTCTAAATCAAGAAACTTCTGTATTTGTAAAATTGTAGGTAACTATTCAGATAGAAACATGCATTTACTTTGTGTGTGACCTGAGAAAAATATATAAAGAAAGGAAAGTTGTACTTGATACAAACAACTTTCCTTTCTTTCATATTAAATTATGAAGACCTTAATTGTGAACAAAAATTTTATGTGAGTCAATAACTTGTCAGTCAAATACCCCGCAGCAAGCTACGGGGCATGACCTAGCTTCTTTTTAGCAAGTCCGCCCCAAGGGGCGGGATATTTGACCCTCGCGGCAGTCGCCAAATGCGAGCAAGCTCGCACTTGGCTCGTTGCTTCGCGGGAATAAAGAATCAATCTTTATATTTCTCAATAGAAGAAACACTTTCCACTAACTCATCCATAAGTTTTTGTGTATTTTTAGCTTTTTGGCTGGTAGCATCTCCAAGTTCTGCAATTTGCAGGGTAGTAGCAGTAACTTCCTGGCTGTTAGAAGAAATCTGGTGAATGCTTTCCACAATACTTGTGTTTGATTGGTAGATGTCCTCAATTTGACTGGAAGTATCTTGGATATTTTTATTCAAAGCATCAATTTTTTCGCCAATAGAAGAAAATTGATGTCCGGCATTTTTTATGAGTTCGTGTTCACTTGCTGTAACATTTGTTACTGTATCTACCATGAATTTTGCTGTTTCAGCATTTTTTTGCAGGTCGTTTACAATATTTTGAATGGCTTCTGTGAGATTTCTGGTTTCATCTGCTAAATTTCGGATTTCATCTGCAACTACAGAAAATCCTCTTCCGGCTTCTCCAGCTCTTGCACTTTCAATAGAAGCATTTAGTGCAAGAAGATTGGTCTGTGAAGATATAGAAAAAATTTGTTCCGTAATTTCTTTTACATCATTAGTATTTGTTAATAACTGGGTCACAGATGTGACTAAACGTTCATTAGCTTTATCAGATTCCTGCGTTTTTGTATGTAAGCTGTCCATAGATAATTTTCCGTCTTTAACAGCAGTTTCTGATTCCTGGGCAAGCTGAATCATATCATTTGTCATATCTTTTGTAACAAGAATCATATCTTGAATATTAGCGGTCATTATAGTTTGTTTTTCAATATTAGCAGCATTGTCTTGGTTTCCGTTAGAAATATTAGTTAGAGCAAGAGAAGTATGTTCTATATTATCTCCTAAACCTTCAATTTGCTCATTCACTTTTGTAGAATTCTCTTTAACAGTATCTACAATCTGTAGGATGTCTTTTAGAAGATTAGATGTTTTTTCTTTCTCATCCTGAATATTGGCTAGTTTGGATTCATTATTTTGATTGGATATCTTAGTAGTCCCACAAAGAACAATTAGATATACAATCACAGGAGCAAGCTGGAGCAAAATAGATGCTGTTATAATTTCGTGTCCAGCATGAGTTTGTTTCAAGATAGAGGTTACATAAACAATATCTATTAAATTGATAATACTAAATCCAATAGAAAGATTCCGTATTAGTTTAAAATCAAAGTAAAGTAAGTAAATGATAGTGATAGGAAATACAATTGCAAATACCAAATCATTCTTTGCACCAAATACAACAATACAGTACATCAAAGCAAAGCCCAGAATAGAGACATATTTAAACAAAGTGCCATCTTTTTGTTTAAAGTATATAATAAAATCTAAAATTAGTGTAACAATTGCGGTAATCACCACAGATAAAGCAAAGAAAAGGCTAATATTCTGGTCTGCAAAATCTTTTAGATATCCTACTGTAATAATGGATACTATAATTGTTATAATGGTCAGGGCAAATTTATTCACCCTCATCAGATAATTGTTCCCTTGTTTGTCTCTCATAATATATCCCTCCTAAAATTCTGATGTAACAGTTCAGTCAGGGGCTGATCTGTTACATTCTGATACCTTAAGTATAACATTTTATTACAAAAAATAAAAGAAAAATAGAAAAAAATTGGATAATAGTAACAACTTAGTTACTGTTCACTCACAAGCTTGACACTTGCTGTCAAGCTATGTGCCAAGAAGATAGAACAGTCAAGAATCCAGCCTTTCGCCGAAGGCGAACTCTTAATAGGCTGGATTCTGTTACTGTTTGCACCATAGGTGTGAACAGTAACACAACTTAAATAAATGACTTTATAATTTAAGTTGTCAAAATATGTTGAGTATGGTATAATCGGTAAGATTCTATTATTTAACCTTGATTATTTATGCCCTATATTGGGAGTTGTTGCTGACAGTACACTAGTGTACTGTACCACTGACATTCAGCCAAATCTCCTTGCCTAATTTCCCATCAGACAGCGTTGTTTTCGGTCAACGATGCCACCGCATCGCCTCCCTCAAACGCCTTGCCGATGAAAAATTATTCTACGGAGTTTTGCCAGATGTCAATGGTACATCACACTAGGATTTTTTAGCATCACCTGTCTGTTACTGTTTGCACCGTAGGTGTGAACAGTAACTATTAAGCATGACTGAGTCTTTATTCCCGCGAAGCAACGAGCCAAATGCGAGTTTGCTCGCATTTGGCGACTGCCGCGAGGGTCAAATACCCCGCCCCTTGAGGCGGACTTGCTAAAAAGAAGCTAGGTCATGCCTTGTAGCTTGCTGCGGGGTATTTGACTTACAAACCTTTGACTTACATAAAGACTTAGTGTATGTTTTAGGATGTGAATAATCATGATTTAATCTATTATGGGAGGAAAAGGAATGGCGTTTTGTATGTATTGTGGAAAACAAATAGAAGAAGGAGGAACATGTAATTGTCCGGAATCATTGGCAGAAAAAGGCACAGATACTTCAATTGGAATGAGTGATATGAATATGGCAACATCGATGGAAAGTTCACAAAACTTAAATCAGATGAATAACCCTAATCAGCCGGGAATGAATCCAATGTATAGTAATAATAATGTACAGTTTGAACAGATGAAGCAGAAGTCAGGTGCATTTTTAAAAGACGCTTTTGAATCTTGGATTTCAATTTTGAAGGCACCTGTAACAGCAGGAAAACAAATGGTAGAAGTAAAAAAAATCCAATCAGGAATTGGTTTGATTGTATTCCAAGCATTATTAACTGGAATCTTTGGGATTTTATTGTGTTCTGCAGCAAATGATGTGTTGTCCATTGGCAGTTATTTTCATTCTTCTGGTGTTAGTATTAACTTGTTCTTAGCATTTTTATTAACTGTAATTGGCTCTTTGTTAATGTCCGCTGCGAGGGTGGGATTATTATTTGGTGGTGTCAAAATTTTCAAAGGAACAGCAGATTGGCAGAATCTGGTATGTATCTGTGGCGTCAGAGCAGTAGGGGTTTCTTTGATACAGTTTGTAAGTATTGTGGTATATTTTTTGAATCCATTTTACGGAATTATGTTCTTTGCTTTTGCCAGTGTTGCAGGTTTTATTTTTGCTTTACCATGCATATTAGAATATACTGGAGTGTCTATGGATAAAAGTGTATATATGATGATTGCAATTACAATACTTTCTTTTGTTGTACTATATATATTGTATCAGATTGGACTTCCAATGTATGTACCAAAAGGAATGAAGGCTGGTTTTGATAATCTCTTAGATATTTTCGGTAGATGATAGATGGAGTTCTTAATATAGATATGTTTACATAGATTGGATAATCATTATAAATTATTTTCTAAAAGAGCTTAAATAAAGAAAGGCAGTTACTTGTTTTGATTGGCATTTTTACAAAGTTTGTAAAAATAGTTAATAAAACTTGCAACTGTCCTTTTTTTGTGAGAAAATAAGAAAGATTGTATAATTCGCTTTACAGATTGAAGTACAGATAAAGGGTTAGTGAAAATTTAGACAATTGCGGAATTCAATTTACTCTTTGCACAAGTCAAATACCCCGCAGCAAGCTACAAGGCATGACCAGCTTCTTTTTTGCAAGTTCGCCCCAAGGGGCGGGGTATTTGACCCTCGCGGCAGTCGCCAAATGCGAGCAAGCTCGCACTTGGCTCGTTGCTTCGCGGGAATAAACTGAAGAATATGAGAGTTTCGCAATCACTTGCTATGAATATTTGTAGAAAGGAGAGACATATGAAAGATAGAATGAAAAAGAGTTTAAAGTGGATATATTTGATGCTGTTTATGATTTTGTTAATGGGATGTGGAATGAATAAAGAAGGAAAGAGAGAAGCAGATAGCCATTTGCCAACAGAAACAATAGGGATTGAACCAACAGTAAAACAGACGAGAGAATGCACAAAAGAACCTGTATTAACACCAGAACCTACGAAGAATCCAGATTATGGATATGAGTTTACATTAGTAGATGAAACGGTTTATGTAAAGGAAAAGGTACAGGTTCTCACAGAAGCAAATACAAAAAATAAAGGCAATATTTACAAAAAATTAGGCAGAGGTACACAACTAAAACGAGTAGGGTATCAAGAGAAATGGAGTAAAGTAGAGTTAGATGGAAATATATATTATATTGCCAGCAAATATTTATCTACAAAGAAACTTGTTAATGGAGTAGTGGTTATTGATGCTGGTCATCAGGCAAAACAGAATTTGGAACAAGAACCGGTGGGACCAGGAGCCAGCGAGAAAAAAGCGAAGGTTTCTTCGGGAACTTCTGGAGTGGTAACGGGACTTGCAGAATACGAGTTGAACTTGCAGGTAGCAAAGAAATTAAAAGAGGAACTTATCCATCGAGGGTATGAAGTTATTATGGTGAGAGAAAGTAATGATGTGAATATTAGTAATAGTGAAAGGGCAGAGGTTGCCAATCGTGCAAAGGCAGATGCTTTTATCCGTATTCATGCCAATGGAGATGGTAATTCTAGTGTGAATGGAGTTATGACTATTTGTCAGACAAAAAATAATCCTTATAATGCGAGTCTATATGAAAAATCAAAAAATCTGTCGGCGGCTGTTTTGGATGGAATTATTGCAGAAACAGGGGCAAACCGCAAAAGTGTCTGGGAAACGGATACCATGAGTGGTATCAACTGGTGTAAGGTTCCGGTTACCATTGTGGAAATGGGATATATGAGCAATCCGGATGAAGATAAGAAAATGGCAACAGATGCATACCAGAAACAGATTGTAACAGGTATCGCAAATGGCATTGACAATGTATTATAGTAATGGAGTGAGAAGATGACAATACAAGATTATATCAAAGAACATAAGATATTAGCACAAGGAGCAATGGGAACATATTATAGTATCAAGTCACAGAGGGAAGAAGAAATGTCAGAAATAGCCAACCTTTCCAGCCCTCAGAAAATTCAGGAAATTCATGAAGAATACATAGAGGCAGGGGCAAATCTTTTAATTACCAATACCTTTTCTGCTAATACTGTGAGTTTGCAAAGAGAGTGGGGAATTGTAGAAGAGTGCATCCGGAAAGGAATTCAGATTGCAAGAGATGCTATTTCCAATAAGAAAAATAACAGTCAGGAGTTATTTCTTGCTGGCGATATTGGACCAATTCCAGAGAATGGGGAACGCACAAGAGAGGAAAATCTTAGTGAGTATAAAAAAATATGTGATATATTTATAGAAGAAAAACTTCCAGTGATTCTTTTTGAAACTTTCCCTGAAATTTCCTATATCAAAGAACTGGCAACTTATATCAAAGAAAAAGATTCTAATATATTTTTGATAACTAATCTTTGTGTAAATAAAAATGGTTATACTCTAGCAGGAATGAATGGAAAACGTTTGTTAGAAGAATTGGCTGGTATCAAAGAAATTGATGTCTGTGGCTTGAATTGTGGAGTAGGATCTGGTCATATTTATCAATTGATTCTTGAAATGCAAGAATTATTGAAGAATAAATATATTATGGTAGCTCCAAATGCTGGCTATCCGGAACAATTGCAGAACCGTATGGTATTTTTTAATAATGCCAGTTATTTTGCAGAAAATATGAAAAAAATGTCAGAGATGAATTTGGCAATTTTAGGAGGATGTTGTGGAACTACACCAAAACATATTGAATTGCTTAGAAGAAAAATGGATGATACCCCTGCTCATATAGAGAAAAACAAAACAAAGGATGAAAGTATTTTAAAAGAAAGGGCTGTTACTGTTAAGAAAAATACATTTTTGGAAAAACTCCAATCTGGGAAGAAAGTAGTTGCTGTGGAACTGGATCCGCCTTATGATGGGAACGATGGAAAAATTATGGAGTGTGCCCATATACTGGGGAATATGAATGTGGATATGATTACAATTGCAGATTCACCAATGGGAAGAAGCCGTGTAGATTCCCTCTTGATGAGTGTAAAAATTGCCAATGAAACAGGAATGCCAGTGATGCCTCATCTTAGTTGCCGTGATAAAAATATGATTGCCATGCGTTCAGGTATTATAGGTGGTTATGTAAATAAAATCCGCAATTTACTTTTAGTAACCGGTGACCCAGTACCAAGTGAACAAAGAAAGGCAACAACTAGTGTATTTGATTACCATTCTATCCGGCTTATGGAATTTGTGAAGGAAATGAATCAAGAGCATTTTGCAGAAGAACCTATTGTATATGGTGGAGCTTTGAATTATGGTCGTGGAAAGATTGAAAATGTAATAGCCAGAATGGAAAAGAAGATTCAGGCAGGTGCAAGTTATTTTCTTACCCAGCCCATTTATGCCAAGGAGGATATTGAGAGAATCCGTCAAATTAAAGAGTGTGTGGATACTAAGATTTTATGTGGAATTATGCCATTGGTTAGCTATCGGAATGCTAATTTTATAAAAAATGAGATGACAGGTATTCATGTACCTGATGAAATTGTGGAAAGATATACACCGGATATGAGTAAAGAGGAAGCAGAATGGGTTGGGGCTAAGATTGCCAGCGAAATCATTGAAAAATTGTCCCCTTATGCAGATGGTTATTATTTTATGCTTCCATTTAACCGGGTAAGTTTAATGGAGAAAATTGAGATAAAATAGTAGTGTACAAGCGAATATTCATGAGTTTAAACGTAACTGTTCATGGTTGTGAACAGTTACCTTAACTTTTTACTTAATTGGAGGAGTACAAAATTGAAAAAAATTGCAGTCATTGAAGATGATATGGATATTTGTAATATGATAGGAAAATTTTTGAAAAACTATAATTATGAAGTGTGTTATGCTTCAGATGGCAATAAGGGAGTAGAATTATGCCAAAGTTTTTTGCCAGACCTTATTATTTTGGACTTAATGCTGCCAATTTTATCTGGTGTTAAAGTGTTAAAAGAGTTAAGGACGTTTACTGATAATCCTGTTATTGTTGTGTCTGCAAAGACAATGGTGCAATCTAAAATAGAATTATTGCATTTGGGAGCAGACGATTATATGACAAAACCGTTTAACCTTTTTGAGCTTCTTGCAAGAATTGAAGCAAATCTTAAAAGAAATGTGACTGAAATTCCTAAAACTGACATTCGGTTGTCGTATAAAGATATTCAAATTGAAAATTATAATGTATATATAGTTGGAAATCCAGTACGATTTACATCAATTGAATTAGATATTTTAATACTTTTATTACAATATCCACAAAAGATTTTTTCAAAGCAAAATCTTTACGAGTCTATTTGGCAAGAAGGATATGCCTATGATAATGATACCATTAACACTCATATTAGTAACATTCGTAAAAAAATAAAAAAATATACAGATACAGAATATATAGAAACAATATGGGGGATTGGGTATAAATTAAAATAATTTTTTCCTTTAGATTTTTTTTAGATTTGGTTTGTAAAATAGCATGGAAAGGAGTTGATAAAATGTCGGAAATTATATGTCAGACAATAAATCTTTGTAAGGATTACAAAAATTTCCATGTTTTACAAAATGTAAATCTATCTATTAAAAGAGGAGAAATATACGGACTAATAGGCGAAAATGGAGCAGGAAAATCTACCCTAATTCGTATATTAACAGGATTAGCCTTTAAAAGCAGTGGTGTAATCAACTTATTTGGGAAAACAGAAAATTTGCAACATGAACGCACCAAAATTGGCTGTACAGTTGAAATGCCTGCGTTATATACAGATATGACTGCAGAACAAAATTTAGAAATACAACGGGTACAACGAGGCATCCCTAATAAATCCTGTATTCCAAAGACATTAGAGGTTGTTGGTTTAGGTAATACTAAAAAGAAAAAAGTAACTAATTTTTCTTTAGGAATGAAACAACGATTGGCATTAGCTATTGCACTCTTAGGCGAACCAGAATTCCTAATATTAGATGAACCTATCAATGGTTTAGATCCAACAGGAATTATTGAGCTTAGGGAATTATTGAAAAGGTTGGTAAAAGAAAATCATGTGACAATTTTGATTTCGAGCCATATTTTGAGGGAATTAAATCAATTGGCAACTTGTTACGGTTTTTTGCATAATGGTAAAATGCTTAAACAAATTACAGCTACTAAGTTAGGAGAAGAATGTAAACAGCATATAAAATTAAAGACAGATAATATTGAACGGACAGTTACCATTCTTGAAGAACATCTAAAAATTTTTCTGTATATCCTAATAATTTAATAAGAATATATGAGAAATTGGAAGAAACACATAATATTTCAAAAACACTCTCTGTAAATGGAATTGTAGTTGAAGAAATATCTGTACAAGGAGAAGATTTAGAAACATATTTTGAAAATCTAATAGGGGGTGGCAAATATGTTTAATCAACTAAAGTCAGAATTTTTGAAGTTGAAGTATTCTAAGCTATCTAAAGCAATTCCAATTCTATTTTTGGCAGGGATAGTCTTATATGGGATATTTAGTATATCTGTAGGAGGAACACAGCTCTTTGTTTCAGAAGGGGATGAAGAAACAAATGATGCTATACAAGGTATGGTTGGTTTTTTTGCATTTACCTTTGAGAATTCAAACATTCCTAAATTTAGTGAGATTATGCAGTCTTGTATGTCGTGCAACGTGTTCCTTTGGATAATTGTTCTTATTTTAACAATACAGTTTTTTTGTTATGATTATTCTGTGGGAACAATTAAATTACCTGTTGCGTATGGTATAGATAGAATAAAAGTTTATTTTGCAAAAGTCATTATTATTGTTTTATATAGTGCTGTCTGCTATTTTTTATTTGGAGTGGCTACATTATGTTTTACCTGTTTTTATACAGGCTATGCCCCCTGTATAGCTGAAATTATACAATTCCAAGGTTATGTTGGATTAAATTTTCTGGTAATGGTATCCTTTATATTACTTTGTTTAACTGTCAGTATATGGTTGAAAAACATAGGTATTATTACTACGGTTTTGTGTTTATTTACACTTGGTGGTGCAGTAGTTTATACTGGAATATGGCAGGATTTTCACAGCCATGCTATACTCAAATATTTAATTTGGCTTAATCCTTTATATTATTGGATGAATATGGGATCCTTTCGATTGGAATATGGACTTGTCAATGAAATAGCAGGGTATTTCATTTTCGGCTTATTATTTTTACTGCCAGTCTCTGTGATTCTTGTTAGGAAACAGGAATTTAAGTAATTTTTTTTCTTAGAGACCGCCAAATGGTATAGAGATATTCAATAGAATTATATTAAAGGAGTGAATGTCAATGATTTATTTATTACTGATCTTACTAAATATTATATTGACATTTACTCTTTTTTCTTGGAAACATCAAGTATGTGAAATTATAAAGCAACTGAACGAAAACAGAAAACTCCGTATTTCATTGTCAAATAAACATATAGAGAAATTAGCCAGCATAATTAACGAAAAAAGTAATATGGAAAAGAAAGCAAAAATACAAATTATGCAGGAAGAAGAACAGCTAAAGCAATCCATTTCCAACATCAGTCATGATTTAAGGACACCTTTGACATCAATTAAAGGATATTTGACACTTTTAAAATGTTGTAATGACGAAGAAGCACAAGAAAAATATTTATCTATCATTCAAGCAAAAGCAGATTATCTAACTGATTTAGTACAGATATTTTATGATTTATCGTTGATAGATAATGAAAATTATACTTTAGAAATTGAAAAACTAGATATAAATAGGATTGTGACAGATTGTTTAATTGAAAAATATAATGAATTGCAAGAAATAGCACCAATTATTAAAACAGAAAATGTTCCTGTATGGATTAATGGAAATTCTATTGCCTGCAAAAGAATTATTGAAAATTTGGTGATAAATGCGATACGCTATTCAAATAATTATATTGAAATTATAATAGATGAAAATGGTATCTTTACAATAAAAAATGCTACATCTGAATTGGAAGATATAGATGTTAATATACTTTTTGAAAAATTTTATACTGTAGATAAATCAAGGTCAAATGGAAACACCGGATTAGGATTATATATCGT
>CAMWUK010000102.1 GCA_947177415.1 uncultured Clostridiaceae bacterium | reverse complement strand
ATCATACCAATAATCACTTCTATCAAATGTCATGTTCTTCATTCTCCTTTTCTTTATTTATTTTAGATAAATATTTTTTGTTAAAATTCAAATATTATCGTAGAATTTAAACTCTTCACCCTTCTGAAAATCCTGATATGCCATATCCAGAATATGTTCAAAATCATGATAATCTTCCCATGTTCCTATAAATTCAAATAGAGGTTTACCTTGCTTTTGACCCAGCCATATTACATAATGTCGTAAATAAGTAATAGATGCTGAACGATGCAGATTGTAAATGGGACAATAATATTTTTCTACAAACGGAAGAATTTCTTCTGCTACATCTGCCTTTCTAAATTTTCCATCACAGTATTGCACTAAAAAATCAACCCCAGACATTTTTTCCTCTTTTACTGCCTTGATTGCTTCTTTATTTTGTTGATGAATCCCACCTATAAAATCATGTTTGATAATCCATGCCAGAAAGAATCCAATATGATTTCCTGCATAGTATAGAATCTGTTCCTCTTCTAGCTTTTCTTTGAGAATAGGATTGATAAATGGCTTGTTTTGGTTGATGTCATCAAAGCATGCTTCTTCAGTATCCTCTTTTTTTTCATCTTCTTCTAAGCTATAACTTACACGTTCCATATCCTCTTGCCAAATATATTCTTTTACTTCATTATTTTCTTCATCATCTGGCAAAAAATAATGTCTATCTCCCCCATAACTTATCTTTATATATTTTTCTATTTCACTAAATATTTGTTCTGCTTCCTCTTCACTTTTTACATCATACAATGTTACATGAAATTGTTTTTCTTTTTCATAACCGCTATCTTCTTCTAAATACATCGATATATTTTTCAAGCATTCAAAATGACACACATTCCTAACATCAACTCCAATAGACCATAATTCTTCCAAACCATCATAAAGACTTAAATCCGCAACAGGATATTTTAACACTTTTATTTTTTTCAGATCTGGCAAAAATCTCAATCCACTCTCATCCTTTGCCTTATATTCCATCTTAAACTCTTTTAATTGTGTTGTATATTCTAGGAAATCCAGATTATCTATTGGGGTTCGATCTAAACATAATATCTCTAAATTTTTCATATTTTTTAGAAATTCTACATTCTCAAGTTTAACCTCAAAAATGTCAAGTTCTTGTAGCTCAGTAAAACCAGCAAGCCCATTTGTGTCTATATTAGTTATGAAACCAAGCCTTAAACTTCTTATAGTTTTAGAGGAAGCAAGACTTCCAATATTCCTTAAATCTATATCATGAAGGGATACTTCTATAAGTTTGGGCAATTGATTCAATATTGTTAATTGCTGACTCTCTAATTTCTCATAATCTAAATGAAATTCAGTTAATTCTGTCATTGCAGCAACTGCCTCAAAATCTTCTATCTTGGCATTCCATGCTATCGTAAGATTTAGCCGCTCTATATTTTTTAGATATTGTAATGGCTTTAAAGAAATACTTTCACCACGAAAACAAATACTTAACTCCTTCAAAGTCTTCACATATTGGAGAGGTATCAATGAACAGTTTTCATCATAAAAATCAATGCTTAATTCTTCTAAATTTTCCATATATTGAAGTGGCATCAATGAAAGATTTTCACCATCATAACGAATTCCCAATTCTTCTTTTGCTGCAAGTTCAGAAACTGTAATGCTCTCTTTTTTATAATACCCCTGCCAGAATTCTTTTGGTAGTATAATACTCCTCTCTTTGACATCCTTTTCATTCTGGTATTCTTCTCTTCATAAAATTTCTTCTTCCTCTTTTTTATTTGTATCTGCCAAAAGTTCTTCTAAATTATTAAAAAAATGTCCAGATTCAAATTCAAAATATTCCTCATCTTCCTCACCAATCTCTACCTGGCACTTTTTTTCTTCCATCATTTTTATAATAAAATCATAAAAATCTTCCAAACTATCTGCCAATAAAAAAGAACTGTCATAGTCAAAATCTAATGTAATAACTTGTCCCTTTTTTCCTTTTTGACCTGGTGTCAAATCCAAAGCAATATAGCAATGAGATGCATCAAAAGCAAATGGTATTATAATTCTTTTTCCTATTTCTTCTTCACTAATTGCCTCTCCGCTCATAGATTCCATAATTATATCTGCACTATTTTCCTTTAATAAATGGATCTCTTCCAGCATTGTTGCCGCACTCAATAAAGAAAACCCTAATATAACTCCTACATAAAGATTTTTATCTTCTCCATCAAACTCCTGATACAATTTTTTAAAACTTTCTGGCAATTCCTCTCCAATTTCTTCTTCTATCTTTTTAATACTTTCCGCATCGCCTGGATAGTTTAAACGTGATACCACTTCTGGATAATATTTTTCAAGTTCTTTTATTAAGCGGTTTTCATATTGATATATCTTCTCCTGCACGATATTCACTCCTTCCTCTAAAATATATTCCAGTGTAGCATAATTCTTATGCTCTTACAACCATTTAGGCAATATTGGTCGTTTTAGAGGCCATTTTTGCATGATATAAGAAAAATCGCCACATAAAAAGTGGCGATTCTTCAATAATATTAAATCTTTGCAATATCCACTACCTCAGCTACACCATCTTTCTGTGTCTCTAAACTTGTTACTAATGCAGTAGCTGTATCTAGGGCAGTTAAACATGTTACCCCTGTCTCTATTGCTGTTCTGCGGATAATAAATCCATCTCTATTTTTATCATCACGGGTTGGTGTATCAATGACCAAATCAATTTGATGTTCTAAAAGCAAATCCATTAAAGTAGGAGACTCCTGATTAATACGGTTAACTGGCACTGCCTCTACTCCGCTTTCATTTAATTTCTTTGCTGTTCCTCTGGTTGCAAATATCTGATATCCAAGATTTGAGAATCTTCTTGCAATATCCACAACTTCTTCTTTATCTTCATCTTTTACACTGATAATCATTTTCTTATGTTTAGGAAGAACAATACCTCCACCTAAAAATGCTTTATATAAGGCTTCATTAAATGTCTTTGCAATACCAAGACATTCCCCGGTAGATTTCATTTCAGGTCCAAGGCTGATATCTGCCCCTCTTAATTTTTCAAAAGAGAACACCGGCATCTTGATTGCAATATATTCAGATTTCTTCTGCAATCCATAAGAAAAACCTAAATCTGTAATCTTAGATCCCAAAATAACTTGGGAAGCCAAATCCACAATCGGAATATTTGTTACCTTACTAATATATGGCACAGTACGGCTGGAACGAGGATTTACCTCAATTACATATACTGTATTTTCATGGACAATAAACTGAATATTGATTAGTCCAATAACATGCAGAGACTTTGCAAGCCTTCTTGTATATTCTACAAGTGTATCCTCAATCTCCTGGGATAATGACTGTGCTGGATATACAGAAATACTATCTCCTGAGTGAATACCTGCTCTTTCAATATGCTCCATAATACCAGGAATTAAAATATCTGTTCCATCACATACAGCATCTACTTCAATTTCCATTCCCTGTAGGTATTTATCTACTAAAATTGGATGATCCTGTTCATAACGATTGATAATTTTCATGAATTTTACAATATCATCATCGGAAATGGCAATCTGCATTCCCTGTCCTCCAAGCACATAAGAAGGTCTCACAAGTACAGGATATTTTAACTCATTTGCCACCTTTAGGGCTTCTTCTGTTGTAAATACTGTTCCACCAGCAGCTCTAGGAATCTTGCACTCTTGCAAAATCTGGTCAAACAATTCTCTATCTTCTGCAGCATCCACATTTTCTGCACTGGTTCCAAGAATTGGCACACCCATTTTCATAAGTGCTTCGGTAAGTTTAATTGCAGTCTGTCCACCAAACTGTACCACTGCACCATCTGGTTTCTCAATATCTACAATACTTTCCACATCTTCTGCTGTTAATGGTTCAAAGTACAATTTATCTGCAATATCAAAGTCTGTACTAACGGTCTCTGGGTTATTATTTACAATAATGGTTTCGTAGCCTTTTTCTTTCAAAGCCCATACACTGTGCACAGAACAATAGTCAAATTCAATACCCTGTCCAATGCGGATAGGTCCAGAACCTAATACCATAATTCTCTTCTTGGTTTTTTCATCAGAAACTTCATTTTCACTGCCGAAACAACTATAATAATATGGTGTAGTTGCTTCAAATTCTGCGGCACAGGTATCCACCATCTTAAATGCTGCAACAATACCATTTTCTTTACGAAGATTCCTGATTTCTTCTTCTGTTTTTCCTGTAAACTTGGCAATTACAACATCTGGGAATTCTAATCTCTTTGCTTCTTTTAAAGTTTCAATGGTAAGCTCTTCACTCTTAAGTTTTTCTTCCATTTCCACCAATATAGCAATCTTATCAATAAACCAGTTATCAATCTTTGTAATCTCGTGAATTGCATCATAGCTAATTCCCTTACGGATAGCTTCTGCAATTACATAAATTCTTCTATCATCTACTACATGAAGCTGCTCTAACAATTCCTCTTCACTATATTCCGTAAATTCTTCAGTTGCCAGACTATCAATATGCTGCTCCAGAGAACGAAGAGCCTTCATAAGAGCACCTTCAAAATTATTGCAAATGCTCATAACTTCTCCTGTAGCCTTCATCTGCGTAGTTAATGTTCTCTTTGCAGAAATAAACTTGTCAAATGGAAGTCTTGGAATCTTTACTACACAGTAATCAAGGGTAGGCTCAAAACTTGCATAAGTCTTTCCAGTAATTGCATTCGGAATCTCATCCAAAGTATATCCAAGGGCAATCTTAGCTGCAACCTTTGCAATCGGATATCCGGTTGCCTTTGATGCTAAAGCAGAAGAACGGCTTACACGAGGATTTACTTCAATTACACAGTACTCAAAGGTAGTAGGATGCAGGGCAAACTGTACATTACATCCACCTGTAATTCCTAATTCTGTAATAATATTCAACGCAGAAGTACGAAGCATCTGGTATTCTTTATCACCTAAAGTCTGGGAAGGAGCTACTACAATACTATCACCAGTATGCACACCAACCGGGTCTAAGTTCTCCATGTTACATACAGTAATACAGTTTCCTGCACTATCTCTCATCACTTCGTATTCAATTTCTTTCCATCCAGCAATACAACGTTCAATCAAACATTGTCCAACACGGCTAAGTCTTAAACCATTGGAACAGATTTCAATCAATTGTTCTTCATCATGGGCAATTCCACCACCGCTTCCACCTAATGTATAGGCAGGACGGATAACAACTGGATACCCAATGGTATTTGTAAATGTAATGGCATCTTCTACTGTAGTTACTACCTCACTAGGAGCACAAGGTTCTTTAATCTTCTCCATAGTAGTTTTAAATTCTAATCTATCTTCTGCTTTTTTGATAGTAAGGGAAGTCGTACCAATCAATCTTACATTATGATCTTTTAAATATCCGCACTCCTCTAACTCCATAGCAAGATTCAAAGCAGCCTGTCCTCCAAGGGTTGGAAGCACACTATCTGGCTGTTCTTTTTCAATAATCTTCTTTAAAACATCTACTGTCAAAGGCTCAATATATACCATGTCAGCAATATCTTTATCTGTCATAATGGTAGCAGGGTTAGAATTTAATAATACAACCTCAACACCTTCTTCTTTTAGAGAACGACATGCCTGTGTACCTGCATAGTCAAACTCTGCTGCCTGTCCAATAACAATTGGACCTGAACCAATTACTAAAACTTTTTTAATGTCTGCTATCTTTGGCATATTATTTTGACACCTCCATCATATTCATAAATTCATCAAACAATAATTCCGAATCCTTCGGACCTGCACAAGCCTCTGGGTGGAATTGTACAGTAAATACATTCTGTTTCAGATAACGAAGACCTTCTACTGTCTTATCATTTACATTCACAAATCCAACCTCTGCCACACTTGCATCTATGGAAGTATCATCTACCACATATCCATGATTCTGGGAAGAAATATATACCCGTCCGGATTTCATATCTTTTACCGGATGGTTTGCACCACGATGTCCATATTTCATTTTAAAAGTCTTTGCACCATTTGCCAATGCCATAAGCTGATGTCCAAGACATATCGCAAAAATTGGAATACCAGAACCATATAATTTTTTGATCTCTGCTATGATTTCCACGCATTCTGCTGGATCTCCCGGTCCATTGGTAAGCATAATACCATCTGGGTTCATCCCTATAATATCCTCAGCTTTTGTATCTGCTGGAAACACTTTCACACCACATCCACGATTCAAGAGGCAACGTACAATATTGTTTTTGGAGCCTAAATCTAATACCGCAACTCTCTTTTTCACATCCGTCTTTTCTGTTCCCAAATCTCCCGGCTGATATTCTTTCACTTCATCGCAGGTAACCTTTGCAACCACACCTGTTACTTTGTATTCCTTAATCTGTTTTGTAACAGTCTCTAAATCAAAATTCTCATTGGTGGTTACCATACCATTCATGGTTCCCTTTTCTCTCAAAATCTTTGTCAACGCACGAGTATCAACACCTGCGATTCCCGGAATATCGTTTTTTACTAAAAATTCTTCTATTCCTGCTTCATTTCTAAAATTACTTGCAAGTCTGGAAATCTCTCTCACAATATAGGCATCCGGCCACGCTTTCTTAGATTCCATATCCTCATAACAAATTCCATAATTGCCAATCAGTGGATATGTCATGGTTACTGCCTGTCCTGCGTAACTTGGATCTGTTAATACCTCCAAATAACCTGTCATAGAAGTGTTAAAAACAATCTCGCTTATAACTTCCTTCTTTGCTCCAATACTTGTACCTGTAAATACAGTTCCATCCTCCAGTATAAGAAAAGCTTTCATATAATACACCATATTCCTTTCTTTTTATTGATGTGGTGTAACAGTTCAACCGGGTAAAAGTATATGTGCAAATTGCACGAGTGAGCTTGCTCATAGAGGGCAATTTGTGCATATACTTTTATGTGCTTAACGCCATTCATGAATAAAGTGTCCAACCAAAAAGAATATTCTTAGCCAATTTGTATATTCTGGCACTTTATGAATGAACCCGGCTGAACTCTTACGATGTAGTAATATAAAAGGGCAAAAAAAAATAAACTCTCTCAAAAAATCATGAAATCTACTTTTTTCTTATTTTTGCCCATATATTTCAAATCCAACCATCTTTCGCCTAGAACTTAAAAAATTTTCTAAACCTTTATAAATTGTAAAAATTTTATCACAAATACCTTATAATTACAAGTCTTTTTTTCGTTTTCTCCCAATGTTATGTCATTTTCACAATTTTTTCGCCAAAATAGGAAAAAATATTTACTTGTTTCTCTTGAAAATTTGATTTAAAATATAGCGTCGGAAAAATGTAACAGTTCAAGTAGTTCTTGCACAGCGGAGTGTGCAAGAACTACTTGAACTGTTACGGAAAAATACATAATGATTTCTAGGAGGTCTATTCAAATGGAAAAATTAAAACCAAAGTTGTTCTCTGTCATGAAGAATTACTCTAAAGAACAGCTTGTTAAGGATATCATTGCTGGTATCATTGTTGCTATTATTGCCCTTCCACTTTCCATTGCTTTGGCAATTGCATCTGGTGTAAATCCAGAGCAAGGACTTTACACGGCGATTGTGGCAGGATTTTTCATTTCATTTCTAGGCGGCAGCCGTGTACAGATTGGAGGTCCAACTGCTGCTTTTGTTACTATTATTTATGGCATCATTCAAAATTACAGCATGGATGGTCTAATTGTTGCAACGCTTATGGCAGGTGTTATTCTTGTTATTATGGGTCTTTGTCACTTCGGAAGTTTGATAAAGTACATTCCTTACACAATAACTACCGGATTTACTACAGGTATTGCGGTTACCCTTGCAGTAGGCCAATTAAAAGATTTTTTTGGATTAAAAATGGGTTCTGTCCCTTCTGAATTTATTGAAAAATTAAAAGCATACATCGAAAACATCCACACCTTTTCGGCAAGTGCATTTCTCATTGGAGCTATTGCTCTTTTCATTCACATTATCTGGCCTTGGCTGGTTCATAAAATGCCAGACAAAATTCATGCTATTGCAGATAAACTTCCAGCATCTTTGCTGGCAATTATCATTACAACCCTTATGGTTAAATTTCTGAATATGGATGTGGCTACTATTGGTTCTTCTTATGAGAATGTTTCAAACGCTCTTCCAAAATTCAGTATTCCAAATGTTAATTTTGAAATGATTAAGAACCTGATTTCACCAGCATTTACCATTGCGATTCTTGCAGGTATTGAATCTTTATTATCTTGTGTTGTTTCAGATGGTATGATTGGCAGCAAGCACCGTTCTAATATGGAATTAGTTGCCCAAGGGACTGGTAATATTTTTTCTGCCTTATTTGGTGGTATTCCCGCTACTGGAGCTATTGCCAGAACTGCTGCCAATGTAAAGAATGGCGGCCGTACCCCTATTGCAGGTATGGTACACTCTGTTACTTTATTATTTGTTTTAGTGATTCTTATGCCACTGGCAAAACTCATTCCAATGCCAACTTTGGCGGCTGTTTTAATGATAGTTGCTTACAATATGAGTTCTTGGAGAGAATTTGTCCGTCTTGTAAAATCTTCTCCAAAAAGTGATATTTTAGTCTTAATCACTACTTTTTTACTAACAGTTATCTTTGACTTGGTTGTTGCAATTGAAGTTGGTATTGTAATGGCTGCTATTCTTTTCATGAAACGTATGTCAGATGTTACTGTTATGCAAGGTTGGAATTATTTAGATGATGGGGAAGATAACGAAGCTGACCCAGACAATCTATCCTATAAAGTAGTACCAAAGGGTGTAGCTGTTTATGAAATTATCGGACCTATGTTTTTTGGTGCAACCGATAAGTTCTTGGATGTTTCCATAGAAAGCCATGGCAAAATAAAAATTGTTATTATTCGTATGCGAGGTGTACCGGCTCTTGATGTTACTGCTCTTCATAGTCTGGAAGGCCTATATGCAACCTGTAAAAAGAAGAACATTAAATTATTATTCTCCCATGTACAGGAACAGCCTATGCATGCTATGGAAAAATCTGGTTTTATAGAGATGGTTGGAAAAGATAATTTCCGTAAAAATATTGATGATGCCCTATCTTATACTACTGAATTATTAGCAAAATAGTAAAAGCAGAGAAAATAGTGATAAACTAACTGCAAGAATTTTTCAGGCATGTTTATCACTATTTCTTTGCACTTTATTCTCTAATCTGCATACCATATCATAATCAGTTTTTTGGAGGTTTCTATGAATTCCTCTGTATTTTCCACACAAACCAATGATACGTCTACTGGCCAGTTAAGGGTAGATGTTACCTCCATACTTGGAAGCCGCCCAATTTCGGGAGCAACTGTCCAGATTTACAGTACTGGTGAACCTGAAAATCTTTTAGAAGAAGTGACTACCAATGTGAGTGGTCAAACAGATACTGTCTCCCTCTCCGCTCCTGATGAAGCTTTAAGTCTGGAACCTTCTGCAATACAGCCTTATTCTGAATACAATATTAAGGTAACTGCACCTGGATTTGAAACTATCTCCGTATCAGGTATTGATGTTCTTCCAAACACTACATCCATTCAAAATCTTCAATTACTGCCAATGAATGATGCACTAGGAAATTCTGCCGAATCCTTTACTATTCCAGACAACACTTTGTTTGGTGATTTTCCACCAAAGATTGCAGAAAATGAAACAAAAACAGTAGCAGAAACTGGAGAAATTGTACTAAGCCGTGTAGTAGTACCAGAATATATTGTAGTTCATGATGGTCCTCCAACGGATTCCTCTGCAAAAGACTATTATGTGAAATATAAAGATTATATTAAAAATGTAGCCTCCAGCGAAATCTATGCAACTTGGCCAGAAGCAACAATTACTGCCAATATTCTTGCTATCCAATCCTTTACCTTAAACCGCATCTATACAGAGTGGTATCGAAACAAAGGTTATAACTTTAATATAACCACTTCCACAGCTTATGACCAAAAATGGGTCTATAACAGGAATATTTTTGAAGAAATTTCAATGATTGTAGATAATATTTTTGACCAGTACTTAGCAAGACCTAATATCACACAACCAATTTTAACACAGTATTGTGATGGAAAACGAGTAACTTGCCCAAACTGGCTCTCCCAGTGGGGTTCTAAAACCTTAGGTGATCAGGGATATTCGGCTCAGGAAATTATTAAATATTATTATGGTGATAGTATGTATATTTCTAGTGCCGAGGAAATATCTGGTATTCCTGCCTCTTGGCCAGGTTCTAACTTAACTATTGGGTCTTCTGGTAGTAAGGTTGCCCAACTACAAAACCAATTAAATGTAATTTCCAGAGGATACCCTCTTATTCCTAAAATAACCGAAGATGGTATCTATGGTGAAGCAACCGCAAATGCTGTCAAAGTCTTTCAGGGAATCTTTGATTTACCAAAAACTGGTGTTACAGACTTTGCTACATGGTATAAAATATCTGAAATCTATGTAGGTGTAAGCCGTATTGCAGAGTTGGTATAATAGTATCTATAGATTTGCTAATTTAATACCGAATTAATCAATTTTTGTAACTGCTCAGAACCATGAACAGTTACGTTTAAGCCCATTATAATTCGCCTTCGGCGAAGGGGCTTAAACATTGTAAAATTTAAATCTTCTTACAAAACATGCAGTAAATGCATATTTCTACCTGAATAGTTACCAATTTTTTATATATAAAAATATTATAAGCTGCTGTCTGAACCAAAATTCAAATAGCAGCTTTTCCACTTCACAAATCTGTCTTCTTCGTTAAAATTCTTCGTACAACAATTGTTTAAACTCATCAATCACATAATCATACTTTTCCACATTTCCAAATCCGTATCTTGCATAAATAAAATCAATTCCCGCCTCTTGTGCAGCCTTTGCATCCCCTAAAGTATCTCCCACATAAGCAGCCTTTTTTATTTGATTCCGTTCCACTACAATCTTAATATTTTCTCCCTTTGAGACCTTGTTATCCCCCCAGTTTTGATAATCAGTAAAATACTTAGAAAGTTTATGAGCATTTAAAAATGTTTGAATATAACCAGCCTGTCCATTGCTAACAATGCAAAGTTTATGATTTTCAGATAATTGTCTTAATGTATCTTCCAACATTGGATATAAAATCCCACCATGTTCTTCTAAATATTCGTTCTCTGTCTGACAACACTCTTCCAGAATTTCTAACTGTCTTTCTTTGGAGCATTCAGGGAAAAACTTCTTTACTATTTCATCCATCGGAAGTCCCATAACATCTTGCAATTCTTTTAATGTAATCTCTCTATTTTTCAACTCATCAAACTTCTTTATTGCAATATTCCAAGACAAACGGATATTTTCTGTTGCATCCCACATTGTTCCATCTAAATCAAAAAGTAATCCATCATACTTCATAATATACCTCCATTATCTAAAAATTTCTATATATTCACTTTTTTTAGGTAGAACCTTGCACTGAACAATTAAAATATTTTATAACTATTCAGAACCATGAACAGTTAAAATATTTTCTTTAAAACTTCATCTTCTCTTAATATTTGTTTTGCAAGTTCTCTATATTTTTCTTCATGTAAATAAGTATGTCTATGGGGCTTTATGGATGGGGCCATATCAATTGCCCGTTCATAGTCCTCTCTATTAAGCTCTAACGTACTCACATAATTCCAAAATCCTGTTTTCTCAAATATTGCATGAATACGTGCATATCTATGGTTTTGTACCTTGCTCATAAGATACGTAGCGATTCCAACTTGTATACCATGTAATTGTGGTTTTTCCAGCATTTTATCTAGTGCATGGGAAATCAAATGTTCACTTCCACTGGTAGGTGTACTTCCTCCTGCAATTTCATTTGCAATACCACTCATAGCCAGCGAATCCACCAATTCCTTTAAAAACAAATCATCCTGAATTGTCTCGAATGGGGTTCTGACAAAACTATTTACTGCCTTTTTGGCTATCATCACAGCAAAATCATTCTTTTCTGAATATCCAAGCTGGGATTCAAATTCCCAATCATACAGTGCAGTAATCTTTGAAACCATATCACCAATTCCAGAATAAATAAATTTCTCAGGTGCACTCTTTAATATATTGGTATCTACTACAATTCCATAAGCCATTCTTGCCGGCACAGAAGTACGTCTTCCATTAACAATAAGGGAAGCACTGGCACTGGAAAATCCATCACTGGAGGAGGAAGTTGGTATGCTAATAAATGGAAGTTTTCTAAGATAAGCAGCATATTTTGCAGCATCTATTACCTTTCCTCCACCAATCCCAATAATTACCTGTGCATTAGAGTCTATCCCGAATGCCAGCCTGATAATATCATCAATTCTAACTGTATCAAGTTCCATATATTCAAGAATATTAATATCCTCTTCTTTTAAACTCTTAATAATATCATTTCCAAACAAATCAATAAGACCATTTCCAAAATATATAACTACATTTTTGAAATTACTAATTTGTAAATAATTTCCTAAATTTTTCATTGTTCCCTTACCAACTTTCAGTAAAGTTGGTATTTCAATATAACTTGCTGCCATATATTCTACCTCTTTTCTTTTTGTGTAACAGTTCAGTCGTGATATATTCTAACAAAATATGAATGGCATGGCTAAACTGTCACTTTTTTGTATAGCCTTCCAAAAAATTCTGTACAATATACCTCTTACTTCTTCTTTGTTGCATCAATGTACTTCCCTGACAAAAGATTACCATTTCATTAAGCAGCATATAAAACCTATTAAGGGAAAACAGCTTATTGAAATGGCATTGTACCTCAAATATGTTCTAATAAGATTTACGATTCTCATCGTCCTTATATGCTTTAAATAACTCTAAACATTCTTCTCTATCTAGCTCTACTTGCTGTAGTAAGTTATTCTTCCCAGCCAGATAGTCATAAAAGATATCATCCCGAAATCCAATATCCTTAGTGTCTTTGCAGTTACACCCATAATATAGTCGAGATATATTAGACCAGAGTATAGCTCCCAGACACATAGGGCATGGTTCTGCTGTTGTATAAAGTTCACACCCACTTAAGTCATGACTTCCAAGATTTCTACAGGCATCACGAATAGCTTCCATCTCTCCATGACAGGTAGAATCTTTTTTTGCCAATACACGGTTATGCCCTCTTCCTACAATGTGATTGTCTTTTACAATTACAGTACCAAAAGGTCCGCCATCTTGTGCATGTATACCATTATAGGCTTCTTTTATAGCTTCCTTCATATATTCATTCATAAATCCACCTCCAATCTTTTGTAAATTAGTAACTGTTCAGAACCATGAACAGTTACGTTTAAGCCCATATTAATTCGCCTTCAGCGAAGGGGCTTAAACATTGCAAAATTTACTTGTTCATACAAAACACGCAGTAAATGCGTGTTTCTACCTGAATAGTTACGTATATTTTTATTATTCAATCTCTAGGATACTGATATGGTTTATCCATGTGATCTAGTGTATCAAACTGATATCCAGCTTCTTTTAACATTACAATAATATCCGGCAGCATTTCTGCAGTCAAGGAACTAGTTGCAGAGTCATGCATTAATACTACAGGATTATCATATCTGCCAAAATCTTTTTTGATATTCTGTAATATAGAATACCGGGTAGGTTTCCCTATTGAGTCCTCGGCACTCACATTCCAGTCATGATAATAATAACCCTTTTCTTCCAAAGTTGGCAGTAAACTATCTTCTATTTTTTTTAAATAATCGTTTGCACTTCCCCATGGAAAGCGAATCATGAAAACTTCTTTTCCTGTCACTTCATAAATTCGTTCTTTAGTTTTTTCTAAATCTTCCAGATAAGACTGGGTACTACTATAGATTTCGTTTGCTTTATGACAATAGGTATGAATTCCTATTGCATTTTTATTCTCTATCATACGTTCTATGACAGGCACTCTTTCTTCTGTAATATTACATCCAATCAAAAAAAAGGTAGCAGGGATATCATAAACTTCCAATACATCCAAAATTCGTTCAGTCACCTTGGATGGTCCATCATCAAAGGTTAAGTATGCCACTTTTTTACTTTGTTCCTTCTTTTTTTCCTCATTTTCCAAAGTTGTTCCTGTTGTAATTTCCTCTGGTTTTTTCTTATTTCCTACTTCTTTTTGTATTTGCAATATTGTTTCTTGTGACTGATAGGTATAATATTCCAGCCAAAAACAGGAACCAAGCATAGCTAACACCAAAATAAGCTTTGTAGCCCTTTCCACCCATTTCACGCCAATTCACTTCTTTATTGTTCTTTGTTTATATATATGATATGGTTTCTATTCTGTTTATAGACCATCCCTATTCCCTTTTTTCTTATAACAGAACAAAGTGGGCAAGCCCACATCAACTCCCCTAACCCTTCATTCATGAGGGGATTGCACACTTTGTGTGCCAGATGCGTGTTGCATGTTTTTTTGTAACAATATTCTTTATGAATCTGTGTACATCCTAAGCGGAGCGTTTTTACTTTATAGGACGAACTTTTCTATAAAGTAAAAATGTGTATTCCAAATCATAATAAGTCTGTTCCTCTGATTCTCCTACAATCTGCCATTCTTCCCTTTCGTCCAGGTTTGGAAAGAAAGCATCTGCCTGATATTCATAATCAATTTTGGTAATATGTGCTGTATCACATAATGGCAGCATCTGTTCGTAAATACTGGCACCACCAATTACATAAATATTTTCTTTTGGAACATTTTCTACCTTTTTTAATGCTTCCTCTATGCTGTTGACTACTATCGCATCCTTTACTTGATAATTCTTACCTTTAGTAATTACAATATTGGTACGGTTTTTTAATGGTTGTCCTCCTGGAAAACTCTCTAAAGTTTTTCTTCCCATAATCACATATTTGCCTGTTGTAGTTTCCCGAAAGAAACGTTGGTCTGCCGGAATACGGACTAAAAGATTATTTTGGTAACCAATTCCCCAATTTTTATCTACCGCAACAATTAAATTCATCTATCCTACCTCCTATTTAGTAACAGTTCAGCCGGGGGCTGGCCTGTTACCCTATTTACACAGCTACTGGAATTTTTATTTGTGGTCCAGTCTGATAATTATCTAAACGGAAATCCTCTGTCGTAAAAGCATAAAAATCCTTGACTTCTGGATTCATCCAAAAAGTTGGAGCATCATAGGTTTGTCTGGTAATTAACTCCTTCACCAACGGAATATGCCTGTCATAAATATGGGCATCTGCAATCACATGCACCAACTCTCCCACCTGCATATCACAAACTTGTGCAAACATATGAAGCAGTACGGCATATTGGCACACATTCCAATTATTTGCAGTCAGAACATCCTGACTTCTCTGGTTTAAAATTCCATTCAACACCAATTTATCTTCATTTGACTTTTTAGTTACATTAAAAGTCATACTATAGGCACATGGATATAGATTCATTTCATATAAATCCGAAAATGTATATATATTTGTCATAATTCTTCTGCTATACGGATTATTTTTCAAATCATATAACACTCTGTCCACTTGATCCATATCACCTTCTTTATACTTATGCTTTACACTCATTTGGTATCCATAAGCCTTACCAATAGAGCCATTCTCATCTGCCCAGCTATCCCAGATATGACTGTTTAACTCATGAATATTATTGGATTTTTTCTGCCAAATCCATAATATTTCATCAATACAGCTTTTTATACCGGTTTTTCTAAGAGTGATTGCTGGAAATTCCTTTGATAAATCATACCGGTTAATCACTCCAAATTTCTTTATGGTATAGGCAAGACTTCCATCTTCCCATTTTGGTCTTACTTTTTCCCCCTCTGTACTTGTACCATTCTCTAAAATATCCTTGCACATATCAATAAAAATACGATCTGCAACACTCATCTTGCCACCTGTCAAACCTTTCTATTTTTTCATTTATGTAAAAACCTTACATATTATTCTACTTTTGTGGCACCAAGAAATCAAGTCCTCTTTTCTACTTTTCTATGAATAACCAAAAAAGACAATGGATATACTATTTCTATGAAAAAATTAATTATTAATCGTTTTTTATTATGTGGTTTTACTGGCTGGTGTCTTGAATGCTTTTGGACAGGACTACACTCCCTTTTCCTTTCTGCAGATCGTACTTTACGTTGTGGCAGTTCCTTATGGATGTTTCCTATTTATGGACTAGGCATTTTTATTTCACCAATTAGCCAGAAATTAAAAGGAAAACCTTTTTTTCAAAGAGGTAGTATTTATGCTTCCCTAATTTTCCTGGTAGAATATGTTTCCGGAAGTATTTTAAGGATTTTTCATGCCTGCCCATGGAATTACAGCCATGCAAAACTTCAGATTCATGGATTAATCCGGTTGGATTTTGCTCCTCTATGGTTTGCAGTTGGACTGCTATATGAAAAGATTCTAACTGAAAACCGAAAATTTACACTATACAAAAGCTTTTTCTCATCCAAAAGGGACAGAAATTAATTAGGGAAACCTATATTTCCTTAAGTATTCTGTCCTTTTTTGTGTTTATTTTTTTATGTTTATGCTATAATAAAACCAGTACAAAAACAGTTACATTATTTTTTGAGTATACTATGTAATAGGAG
>CAMWUK010000101.1 GCA_947177415.1 uncultured Clostridiaceae bacterium | reverse complement strand
AACCCCAACACGGCACACGACCATCATGTGCGTCCCGTGGGCCCGGACTAGGCCAAAAACCCCCCCCCCCCCCCCCGGCTGAACTGTTACAATTAGTCTTCTATAAAGTTATCAATCAAACGTGTTTTTCCAATATAAACTGCCATAGCACAAAGAACTGGACGGTCAATGGTGTCTATCTGCTGCATAGTCAGGGCATCTACAATTTTAATATAGTCAATCTTGGCGAGTGGTTCACTTTCGATAAGATCTGTCATGGCAGTAATAATTTTTGCACAATTGGTTTCGCCGCCTTCTACAAGCGTTTGTCCAAGTTTAATAGATTTTGATAAAATTAGGGCTGCCTGTCTTTCTTCTGAACTGAGGTATGTGTTTCTGGAGCTTTTTGCAAGTCCATCTTCTTCACGGACAATTGGACAGCCAATAATTTCAATGTCCATATTTAAATCCAGCACCATACGCTTGATGATAGCAAGCTGTTGGGCATCTTTTTGCCCGAAATAGGCACGGTCAGGGGTTACAATATGAAAAAGTTTGGAAACTACAGTGCACACACCACGGAAGTGTACCGGACGGCTAAGTCCGCAAAGTTCCTCAGTTAATACAGACATATCTACATAAGAGCAAAAACCATCTGTGTACATTTCTTCTGGCTCTGGATGAAAGATTAAATTGGCTCCGGTTGATTCACAAAGGTCACTGTCTTTTTGTAAATCTCTAGGATAACTTGCCAGATCTTCATTTGGACCAAATTGCATGGGATTCACAAAAATACTGACAACAACTTTATCATTTTCTTCCACCGCTTTTGCAATCAGGCTTTGATGACCTTCATGTAAATATCCCATAGTTGGCACGAAACCAACAGTTAGTCCCTCTTTTTTCCATTTTTTTACTTGCTCTCTTACTTCATTTACTTTTGTTGCAACACTAATCATAGGTAAAGCTCCTTTCAAATATTTTTACATCTTTCTTCAATAAACTGTTTGAATTCTGCGGCAGTTCCTTGGGTAAATCCGGTTGGTTTTACTATAATAGCATTGTATTTTCCTAACATCAATGCCCAAACTTGCTTCGTATAACGAATCTTGGAGATTTGGTTGTATGAAAATTCTAAATGATTGTTTTCCTCATCCATGGTAATTGATTCTCCAAAAGTAACAATAGATTTTACTTGTTTTCCTTGATACATGCGTTTTTCTGCTTTTTTTAAATTTCTTATATAAGTAATTGGTAGTAGAATTTCCATTAAAACAAAAAATAATATGGCATAATTCAATTTGTATAGAAGTTCAACACCTACAAGGGAAACTCCGGCTGCAAGGAAAAAACAGACCATTAGTCCGATAAGAAAAGCTTTCTTGCAAATAATTTTGAATACATAAGAATATAGCATGGTATTATCCATAGAATATTCATTTACAAATTTTTTTTCTGTCATAGTAAATGTTCTCCTATTCTTTTGTAACCTCTGCCATTACCTCATCTGAAATAGTAAAGCTATGTTCTGGGGCAGGAAATGTACCAGATTTTACTTCGGAAGTATAGTTTTGGAAAGCAATTTTCATAGCTTCACCAATTTCACCAAAATGCTTTACAAATTTTGGTGTCATATCCGAATACATGGCAAGCATATCCTGATAAACCAAAACCTGTCCGTCACAGCCATTACCAGCACCAATACCAATAGTCGGAATGGAAAGTTGTTTGGTAATATAAGTAGCAAGTTTTTCAGGGACACATTCCAGAACTACCATGCATGCACCAGCTTCTTCAATAGCTTTTGCTTCTTCTATAATTCTTTTAGCAGCCTGTGTGTCCTTTCCCTGTACTTTAAAACCGCCAAAAGCATTTACACTTTGAGGGGTGAGTCCAAGATGTGCAACCACAGGGATGGAAGCCTCTACAATAGCTTTAATTTGCGGGCAGACAGATAAACCGCCTTCTAATTTTACTGCATTGGCACGACCTTCCTTCATAATTCTGCCTGCATGAAATACGGCATCGTAGACTGAAGTTTGATAAGACATAAAAGGCATATCTGTAACAATAAATGCATTTTTTGCCCCTCTGGCAACAGCAGCCGAATGATGTATCATATCCTCCATAGTAACGGAGATGGTATCTTCATATCCAAGCATAACCATTCCAAGAGAATCACCAACTAAGATAGTATTGATTCCTGCTTCATCTATTAATTTAGCAGTGGAGTAATCATAAGCGGTTAACATAGTGATCTTATCATTATTTTTCTTTTGTTCCAACAAAGTGGTAACGGTATTTTTCATAATGTACAAGTCCTTTCTTTTTTTGTTGTTTAATTTAGAACATCTCCAAATTATAATTATTTACATTCTATATTTATTTAAATAGAAAAGTTTTTTGGAAATGTCATATTAATAAATGCATCATTTCCTCATAGTCTAACTCAGGATGTTTTTCTTTACCAATTTCAATTAAAAGTTTTGACAGTTCCTTATAAAGAAGATGGTAAGAGTCTTTCAAGCAATCCAGATGTTTTTGGATAGTAGATGTATCATTCCGTTCTATGGGACCTGTTAGTGCTGAGGTTGGTCCTGCATTGGCAATATTTGACACATTTCCCATAAGTAATGGAGTGATGGCAGAGAGTGCAGAACTCTCATCAAATCCACAATCCATAAGCAGATCCATAGAAACCTTGGCAAGTGCAACCACATGATTGCTGGCAAATACAGCGGCAGCATGGTAAAGAGGTTTTGCATCAGTAGGAATACTTTGTACAGGATTTCCTAAACCTTCCAATAAATGTACAATAGTATCTAAATGCAGTTGGTCACCTTCTACGGTAAATATAGTACGAGTTAAATTATCATAGGAATGTTCTTTACTGTGGATAGCAAGCAGGGGATGAATGGAGTATGCAAAAGCACCTTGTGTATGGATGTCTGAAAAAATCTGGGAGGAAATAGAGCCACTGCAATGACAAAAGATTTTATCCTGCATTGGAATTTCCTTGATAAGATTCCACACCAGAGAAATTGCACCATCAGACACAGTAAGAAAAATAATGTCACTGTCTGCAATAAGTGCTTCATAAGTGGAATAAAATATAGAATTTGTAAATTGTGCCGCTTCTTTGGCAGATTGCAGGGAGCGGCTGGCATATCCTGACAAAATAAGTCCCTTTTTATGAAAATAATCACCAAGGGCAGTACCCACCTTGCCAGCACCAATAAAACCTATCTTCATGGCTGTGTCACCTCCGTTACTTTATAGTCTTATTCCGATAGGATATAAGCTTGTATCAGTTCAGATACCCTCACTGTTATGTAAGTTTTCAACGTGTAACTGTTCAGAACCATGAACAGTTACGTTCTAAGCCCATGAAAATTCGCCTTCGGCGAAGGGCTTAGAACAATCAAAATTTACATTTTGCTACGTAAACACGCAGTAAATGCGTGTTTCTACCTGAATAGTTACTTTAACGTTTTTTTTCTACAACCATTTCTTTTGTCCAATCATCAGTATAGTTTCAATTTTGAATACTATCCGGGGAAACCTTTTTGAAGGTTACTCTGTCTTATACTTTATCACTCTTTGGAAGGTTTGTAAATGAAAAAATTTGAATTCTTTAGAGGTATGGTAATTAACTGTTACTGTTAGCACCGTAGGTGTAAACAGTAACAATTAACCAGCACATTGAAGAAAGTACCAAATGATAAGCTTAGATCATTTGGTACTTGTTTTATAAGTTTCGTCCTTGATATTGTATTGTTACAACATAGACTATTTTGTAGGTTTCATCAATTCGAAAAATAGCGATATAGTTGTCAATTAACAACTGTCGATAACCATTTCCGGCATATCTACCATCGTTACGCTCTTGATGTGATTGTGGAAATGTGTCCAAATTCAAAATAGCCTTTTTAATTCTATCAACTTGCCCTTTTGCATTTTCCGAAGACGATTTTTCATTTGCAATATATTTGTAAATGCTGTCTAATTCGCGTATTGCTTTAGGGTTGATTTTTACTTTGTATTTATCCAAAATGCTTTTTCTCCAGTTCTGCAAAAACTACATCTGCATCTACCGCTTCAGCCCCGTTTAATATTTCCTGCTCAGAATCATAAATGGCTTGGTCGATACGATTGATTCTTGCAAATTTATCATATAATTCACTGCTCATTACAACTAAGTCGCTATATCCGTTTTTGGTAATAAAAATAGGTTCCTGCTCTTTGTGTGCGATGTTAGAAATCTCAGTTGTATTGCGCAAATCTTTTATTGGTATTATAAGAGGCATTATTTCACACTCCTTTCTTTGGCATAATTATAGCATAATTATGCCAAAGACGCAATGAAAATATTATGAAAGGGAAGGACTGATTTGGGTAAAACGGAATAATGCAGGCAGACACTTTAGATGTAGAACTATGTATATTTTAGGATAGAACAAAGCATTTCTTTATGGTAAAATAATCTAGAAAAACTGTAATTAGCTTTTTGGAAACGGAGAATTGAGAAATGCGTATGTTGTTTGAAATAGACAAAAAGGATTATGATTGTGATGGAAGTATTTTTATCAGACCTTCTGCAAGAGGTATCATTATTAAAAATGGAAAAGTGGCAATGATTCATAGTAAGAAATATGATTATTATAAATTTCCAGGAGGTGGCATAGAGGCTGGTGAGTGTAAGGAAGATGCTTTAATAAGGGAAGTTTTAGAAGAAACAGGTTTATGTGTAGTTAAAAATTCAATTCAAGAATATGGGCAGGTACATCGGATTCAGAAAGGTACAAAAGAGGATATATTTATACAAGATAATTATTATTTTTTATGTAATGTGAAAGAAACAATAGAACAGCAAAATCTGGACGAATATGAAGCAGATGAGGGTTTTACACTTAAATTTCTTAATCCACAGCTTGCAATAGATACAAACAGGAAAAATGTATTAGATGATTTTAATCAGGTAATGTTGGAACGAGAAGCACGAGTATTAGAATTGCTAATACAAGAGGGATATTTTGAAAACGCCTTAAATGATATGGTTTGATTATGGTTAAATGCTTATCGTAAAGCAGAAATTTAATAAAATAAAGGGAAAGGGAGCAATTTTATAGTACGCTCAAAGAAATAGTTACATAGTGAGATTGAGAAAATGGCAATAACAAGTGAATAGACAGTAGCAAGGAGGTTAATACATGGTATAGCTTAAACCAAGCGATTATAGAAAACAAAAGTATATAGAATTAGGGTTATACGCCCCGAAAAATGAAAAAATAGTATTGGATTTTAATCCTCTCAAAATTTCTAATGAACCTATGATCAAAAAATAACTATTTGCACTTGCACAAGTGGAAATAATGAGAAGGTCATATTGAAATCTTGGACTTTTTAGGTAATCTAATGATTGGAGGAGGTTATATGGAGATTGTTAGAAAATTCACAAAATATGTCTCTTTAAATATATTTGCAATGATAGGGATGTCCTGTTATATTTTAGCAGATTCTTATTTTATTTCAGTAGCAGAAGGAGCAAATGGACTTGCCACTTTAAATCTGGTGTTGCCAGTTTATAACTTTATTTTTGCCATTGGCTCTATGATAGGACTTGGATCTGCAACTAGGTTTACCATAGATAAAGCAAGAGGGGACAAAGAGGCTGTAAATTATTTTTCCAATGCAGTGGTATGGGCTTTACTGCTTGGGGGAATTTTTATGGTAATAGGAGGATTTTTCCCGGAAAAAGTTGTAGCATTTATGGGTGGAGATGGAGAACTAATAGATATAGGAACAGTATACACCAGGATTTTTATGTTGTTTGCACCGGCATTTATGTTAAACTTTATCTGGGGAGCTTTTGTGCGAAATGATGGAGCACCAACTTTGGCAATGGTGGCAACTTTAGCAAGCAGTTTTTCTAATATATTGCTGGATTATGTGTTTATGTTTCCTATGAAAATGGGCATGGCAGGAGCCGCCTTGGCAACAGGAATGTCACCGCTTATCAGTGTGGGAATCTGTTCCTTGCATTTTTTCGGAAAAGAAAACCAGATAAAGTTCCGGCTTTGCAAGCCATCTGGAAGAAAACTGCTGGAATCCTGCAAGTTGGGTGTATCTGGATTTGTAGGGGAAATGTCTACAGGAGTAACTACTATTGTATTTAATATTATTATGCTGCACTTGTTGGGAAATGTAGGTGTAGCAGCTTATGGAGTTATTGCAAATCTGGCTATTGTAGCAATTTCTATTTTTAATGGACTGGCACAGGGAAGCCAGCCGCTTTTTAGCCGTTATTATGGAGAAAGTGATGACAGGGCAGTCAGGAAAATATTAAAAATGGCTCTTGTTACGGGATTTGTTATTTCCCTTCTTGTGCTGGGAAGTATATATATATTTACGGATTTCTTTGTAGCATTATTTAATAGTGAACATTCAGAAAGACTTGCGGAGTATGCCTGTGAGGGGTTACGCCTTTATTTTCTGGGATTGCCATTTGCAGGCTTTAATATAGTAGGAATTGGTTATCTTGGAGCGGTGGAACGTGCCAAACCTGCTATGGTAGCAGCAATTCTTAGAGGGCTGGTGGCTATTGTAGTTTTTGCACTTTTATTATCTGTATGGTTTGGTGCGAAAGGTGCATGGCTGGCATTTTGTGCAGCGGAGTTTATAACTGCAATGGTTACATGGCTGGCATTAAGGACAGATAAAATAGAATAATAGGTGTGAACAGTAACTAATAGGTTACAAAAGTATAACAAAAGGTTAGAATAGGTCTTTTAATTCACTATAAAAATTTGTTACAATATAAGAGTATGGCAGGCAATTGTTACTGTTCACTCACAAGCTTGACACTTGCTGTCAAGCTATGTGCCAAGAACATAAAACAGCCAAGAATCCAGCCTTTCGCCGAAGGCGAATTCTAAATAGGCTGGATTCTGTTACTGTTTGCACCGTAGGTGTGAACAGTAACAGGCAATTAGCTAACGATATCTACTTTGTAGAAAGAAAGGTTGAGAGAGTATGGGACAAAATCAGGAAACTACACAAATGACTGGTAATGATATAATACCTAAGGGAAATCCAATGATAGCTGGGGAAGAAAATAAAACCATGATGCAATATTTTGAATGGTATCTGCCAAGCGATCATTCTTTGTGGAGAAAGGTAAAAAATGAGGCTGCTGCACTTCGGGAATCGGGAATTACTGCTGTATGGCTGCCACCTGCTTATAAAGGAGCATGTGGTGTAAATGATGTAGGATATGCGGTGTATGATACTTATGATTTAGGAGAATTTTACCAGAAGGGAACGGTTCCTACCAAATATGGAACAAAGGACGAATATCTGGCAGCAATCCGCAGTCTTCAAGAAGAAAACATAGAAGTGCTTGCTGATATTGTGTTAGGTCATAGAATGGGAGCAGATGAGAAAGAACGAATTTTTGCTTATGGAAGTGCCAGTGAGGATAGAAACCGTCAGACTTGTGATAAGAAAAAAGTTACTGTTTGGACAAAATTCACTTTTCCAGGCAGAAATGGAAAATATTCTGATTTTAAATGGGACTGGACAAACTTCCATGGTACGGATTATGATGCCCATAGTGAGGAGAATGGCATTCTCCGTTTTATTGGAAAAGACTGGGATACAGATGTAGACAGCGAAAATGGAAATTACGATTATTTAATGGGCGTAGATTTAGATATGTCAGACCCGGAAGTATTAGAAGAGTTAGACCGCTGGGGAGAATGGTACTTAAATTTTACTGGGGTAGATGGTTTTCGTATTGATGCAGTAAAGCATATTGAATTTCATTTCTTTAAGGTATGGCTTACCAAATTGAGAGAAAAAAGCGGGAAAAAGCTATTTGCAGTAGGGGAATACTGGAATGCAGAACTTGCTAGATTGCAAAATTATATAGAAAAGTCTGCAAGAACATTATCCTTGTTTGATGTACCATTGCATTTTCGGATGTTTGAAGCATCAAGAAGTAATGGAATGTTTGATATGAGGTATATTTTTAAGGATACTTTAGTGGATGCAGAGCCGGAATTAGCGGTTACCTTTGTGGATAATCATGATACCCAATATGGACAAGCTTTGGAATCCTGGGTACTGGAATGGTTTAAGCCATTGGCATACGCTTTGATTCTTCTTCGCGAAAAGGGTTATCCATGTGTATTTTATGGAGATTATTATGGTGTTCCATCTAGTAATATTCCACCAGTAGGAGATTTGCAAACATTATTAGTACTTAGAAAAGAGAAAGCTTATGGTGTGCAGCACGACTATTTTGACCATCCGGATATAGTAGGCTGGACTAGAGAAGGAGAGGAAGGACATCCAGACTCTGGACTTGCAGTTATTATGACCGATGGCAAAGGTGGAACGAAGGAAATGTATATGGGAGTGCAATTTGCAGGAATGGAATTTGTAGATGCCCTGAAACGCCGGGAGGAAAAAATTGTGATTGATGATGAAGGTTATGCTACCTTTACAGTTGCAGATGGTTCGATTAGTGTATGGGTGAATTCCGGAGTCAAAGCACCAGAGATTCCAAAACATGTGATAGAGGAAGAAGTTGTGGAAGAAGAGGAAGAAGAGTAGGAACAGGTCAGTCTCGGTTGAACTGTTACGAAAGCCAGTCAAATTACTTGGGATTTGACTGGCTTTCTTTAGATTGTGTAGTAAATATATATATTTTTTTTACGACAATTCTTGTGCAGAAACATTTTTCAGTAATTCTTGTGCAGAAACTTCGTACAATTTTGCCAAGGCAAGCAAATTGGCAGTACTCGGATCAGATGCTCCTGTTTCCCACTTGGATACTGCCTGTCGGCTTACACCGATTGCTTCTGCAACGAACTCTTGTGTCATGTTGCATTGCATGCGGTATTCCTTCAGCGTTTCTCCCAATGTTTTTCGGACAAGCACCTTTTCCGTTCTGACTTCGGATGATCGCAGATACCGGCGTAAAGCCTTAATTGCCAGAATAACCAGATATACAAAGATAGTAGTCAAGCCGATGCCGATGACAATCAAGAAAATCAAAGGGATAAGTATTGACGATAAGGGTAAATTACCTGTTTGTTCCAACAAGTTACCGTTTTCTACTAAAAGATAGAACTTCATACATGGTTCCTCCTTTCTATGTTTTTGTTACGCTTCCATACTAGTGCAAACACGTAGTTGCGTCTACCAACTATTGCGATAATATTGGTTGCTTACTGCATTTACATTTTCTGTTTTTTGAAAGATGGAATTTTGCCATAGCACTTATTTGTACATCAAAGTTTCAATAAGCTAAAATATTATAACATACGATTGTGAAAGAATATACTGCTATGTATTTCTATTATTCCTCAATACATAAATAAAAGCAAACCTGTTCAAATGGCTCGTTACCATTGAAAAAGCTTGCTTTTGTTTTACACACATCATTATGAAGTGGCACGATTTTAATAAGCATTAAATAAGTATTTTGTTCTTATTGCATACTATTTACTGTTTTGTATTTATAAATCATTTCTGCATGATTTTGTTCTTCTGTCTGGATGTCATTAAATAATCTGCGGATGTTCGAATCAGCAAATTGAAATAAATCATTGTTATAGGAAGAAGAAACATATTTTTCAGTAGTGATGCAGTCTGTGCAAAGAAATTCATCTTTTTTCTTGTCCTCTTCATTATATTGACCAACGTATGTGGCAGAAGGATTGTAATTTTTTCCTGCTTGATCCTTTGTATTTACTTGTGGGCATGTACCAGTAAGAAGCTGGGAAAGTGAATTGTAATGTTGTTCTTCACTTTCACGAATGCGATTAAAAAGTTTCTTTAACTCAGGATCTTTTGCCTGTTGTTCAGCATTTTCATATTTTTGTATACAAAGTTTTTCCTGTGATTGTAAGTCTTTTACTAATGATTTTTGCTTTTCTGATAACGTCATTTTTCTTATATATGCCAAAATATAGAAACCGAAAGAAAAAAATCTTGGCATTTCTCCTTTTTTATTTCTAGTAGTTTCTTTCGATTGATATTAGTATGATTAGTTTTGGAAAAAATATGTATAGAATTTGAATTTTATAGCAGTTTACAAGTTTGGGTAATTCACCAAAGACTATAAGCGTAAAGACTTATTTGTGCACCTGATACAGTTCGTTCAAACGGCTATAATATTACATATTACACTTTGGAGGGACGATATGTTTGAGTATATGACCGCACAGGAAGCTACCGAAAAGTGGAATGTATTGTTAAGATGGGTGCAACGGCTGTGTAAAGAAAACCGCATAGAAGGTGCTATAAATATTAACCATGTCTGGCTCATTCCACAAGTTGCTGTTAAACCAGATGATGCACGAAAAAAGAAAAATAAAAATATTTCAAAAAACTTGTAAGATTTTTTGAAATGCGAAGTCTTATAAGTGAGGAGGTGAGAAAGTGGCAGGTTTCGAAGAAGAATTTGAGAAAATTTATATAAGATACTTTAATGATGTATTTCTCTTTCTCAAAAAGCTGTCAAAAGACGAAAGTATTGCAGAGGAAATCACAAGCGAAACTTTTTTCAAAGCAATGCGTTCAATAGATAATTTTCATGGTGAAGCAGATGTCCGTGTTTGGCTTTGCCAAATTGCAAAAAACTGTTATTTTTCCTACTTGAAAGAGCAACAGCGTATTGAAAATATTGATGATATTGATTTACCAGACAATAAAGACACAATTGAGGAACAAATATTAAAGCAATACGATGCTATGCAAATACATCTCCTACTACACAATTTAGCTGAACCATATAAAGAAGTTTTTATGCTACGGGTTTTTGGAGAGCTGAGTTTCAAACAAATTGCAGATATTTTTCAAAAAACAGATAACTGGGCTTGCGTCACTTATCACCGGGCAAGAAATAAAATATTAATGCAAATGGAGGACAATGATGAGTAATAAATGTAATTTAATTAAAGACATCCTTCCGCTTTATGTAGAGAACATGGTAAGTACAGATACACGAGAGTTTGTTAGTGAACATCTTGAACATTGTGAAGAGTGCCGTGCAGAGCTTAAACATATGCGGAAACCTGTGGACTTTATCCCCGATGCGGATATTGTTCCGCTAAAAACAATAAAAAAAGAGTTATTTATTAAACGCCTTCAGACTGTTTTTTTTACAGCGATTTTGGCATGTGCCATAGTGACGGTTGTCTTTGGGATTTTAACATCACCTAAATTTTTTCCCTATTCCGATAACTTATTGAATGTTATTGATAGCCCTAATGGGAATATTATCATCACCTTTGATAATAAGGTGACAGGTTATAGCTGTATTAAAGAGTTTAATGATGAAACAGGAACAGAAGTTTATCGTGTAAATGCGTGGACTACAACTTGGGACTTATATTCATTGAATCGAGGGAATCAGAATGTGGTTATTCCGTCTGAAGGTGCAACTAAAATCCAAATCTTCTTTACTCAAAATAACGGTTTTGAAGATGTGCTGATTTATGGTTCAAATGATAATGTTCAACAGGATATTTTAACATTACCAAGGCAAATTTTATTGCCATATTTCATCTTAGCCTTTCTTGCTCTTATTATACTTGCAATTCTACGGTTTTTATTGAGAAACAAGCAAGCAATAATTGTGTGGATTGACAGAACTATACTGTTCCCAATTTCCTATATGGCAGCTCAACTTTGCACAAAAGGAATTAACTTTACAACATATTCATCACAACGAGATTTTTGCATTATCATTCTGGTTGCTATGCTGTTTTATTTTGCGATGTTGACAGGAAAATCTCTTTATAAAGCAAAAATGGGAATATCTCAAAAGAAGGATGAATATAAGCGTTGAACACTTTAAGGGGGTAGACATGAAAAAATCTCTATTTAGACCAACGGATATGTTAGAGCTAAGTATTGCATATATTTTCTGTTTTTTTCTAAATTTGCTTTTTGATTATGTAAAGACTTTAGATTTAGATTCTTATCTTCTAAAAGCTTTTTTGAAAAATTTTATTGAATACCAGTCCTTAATTGTTCTGCTATTTACATTTATTGTGATAATTTTTCATTATCAAATGTTGCACAGAAAAAATGCAGAAATATTTTGTAGAATACTTGTAGGAGATACTGTATTTAATATCACAATTTGGTATATACTGGATTGCCTAACGATATTAGTTTTCGTTTATCTTCTATCGGCTTTAGCAAATGTTTATTTGAATTTCAACTTAGCCACCAATTTTTACTTAGTTCTTATTTTTATCACATATATACTAATTAGTGCAAGGCAGGTGCGGAAATATGAAAATTTTTAAGTTTATTGTTTCAAAAATATTTTTAAGAAAAACGATATTGGGCATAGGTATGATTCTGTTGCTTTGCATGGCGAATTACATAACTTTTACTGCTGCTCGTTCAATTTTATCAACTTTTCAAGGGTATCAAGAAACAAAATATATTAATCAAGAAGGAGTTTACATCGCTAACTTAGACCCAGATAGTCATATGGATATGAATATAATTGGCGAAAATGGGTCACAAGCAGTATATGATTATTTGAATAATAACTTTAATTATGCTTTTTATACAGACGGGTTTATTGTATCTGTTCCCAACATTGATGATATGGAAATATCATTAGGCTATATGAACGAGGAGTATTATAAATTAAATCAATTTGAACTTTCACAAGGGACAGATTTAGATTTTGATTACCAATTTGGCGAGGAAATACCTGTTTTAATAGGAAAAGGGTTAAGTAAAACATATCCTGTTGGGTCAACAATAAAAATTGAAGAATCTGTCCTTGGGCGGTCAATAACTCTGAAAGTTCAGGGGGTTTTGAAGCAAAATGTATACCATGCTAATTATTATGCTCTCAATTCGAAGACATATTACAATTTTTCGATTCTCTTTCCTGTGAATGAGGCATTTATAAATCATGCAAATATAGACCTTCAATTAAATGGCCTCATGGATGTTATAATTCTGCAAACCTCAAAAGAAGAGATAGCGGATTTAAGTGAGGTTATCAAAGATAATTTGGGCTTAACATTTAATTTCTTTAGCCAAAAGGAAAATTATGATTATTTTAATGAATATTATCTTCATACATTAAAAATTATATCCATAACAACCTTCATTTTGCTTATAGTTATAACTTGTCTTTCTATTTGGAATGTGTTAGTTAGTGTTCGTTTAATGTTAAAAGACTTTACAATTAATCTATTGGTTGGATTAAGCTATTCAAAGTTGAAAAAAATATTTTATGGTTATTTTGGGATACTTTCCTTTATTAACCTAACAGTTATTTTTATAGTCACTGCTTTTAACAGATATGGGTGCTGGTTAAGAAAAGATGCCACCTTTGCCACTTACGGATTATTTGGTTTGATAGGAATGGACTGGTTGGCTTTATTGTTAGTAGTCGCTTCTGATATTATTATCGGAGTAATTGTTGTGGAAAGCATGTTATGGAAAACCAAAAAAATTCCAATTTCCTTGGGGGTATTACAATGACGAAAATTATTGATTTAAGCGTTAAAGAAAAAATCTATAAGAGTAAAAAGTCGCAGATTTCAATATTAAATGATTTCAGACTTGAAGTCGCTGCTGGTGAAAAAATTGCCATTGTAGGCGAATCGGGAGTAGGAAAAAGCTCCTTGCTTAATATTATCGGATTGATAGATAGAAATTATAATGGCGAATATACTCTTTTAGGTTCGCTAACTAATAATTTACATACAAGTGAGTTAGCACAATGGCGAAATCAAACAATTGGTTTTGTTCTTCAAGAGTCAGCACTAATCAATTCTATGACGGTTGAAGATAATATCAAATTGCCTTTACTTTACGCAGGCTCTGGGAAAAAAGAATTTAAGCCAGAGGATTTCGAAAGTGTAATTAATGCAATTGGTATTAAACCAATATTAAAAAAGAAGCCGCTTGAATGTTCTGGTGGAGAAAAAGCAAGAGCTGTATTTGCCAGAGGAATAATTATGAAGCCTCAAATTATTTTAGCTGATGAACCTACGGCATCTCTGGATATGGAGAACAGAGAAAGAATTGTAACCTTGCTTTTTAAAATGAACAAAGAATTTAACACTACTATTATTACTGTAACTCATGATTTGGAAATAGCTAATCGTCATGATAGAGTAATTCATCTTGAAAGGAGTAAATAAAATGGGATTTTTTGCAATGATTGCGTCAATGTTGCTCGGAGTATTTTTTATTATTTTTGGAATTTATCGTAGAAAGAGTCATCGTTGGCATATAATTTTAATTGCACTTGGAATAGTATTTGTTCTTTTTGCGATTTATTTAGGATTCCCTAAATAAACACCACTTTACAACTTTATCCATGATAACCAAAGGACAAAAGCACTGATTTCAGGATCTTTACAAGAACATTTGATTTTATTGTAGTTTCGACAGTAACAGTTCAGGTAGGTCTGCACACTCCGCTGTGCAGACCGTAAAAAAGACTAAAACAGGATTGGAATTGGGCAATTTATATGCGAAGCTTGCCCAATTCCGTAACAGGTCAGCCTCCGGCTGAACTGTTACTTTCGACATCTTTCACGAAAATGGCAAAAAATACCTGCTGTCACATATGTGTGGACACATCTGTCCCCGAATATATTTGTAAGTACTTTACTCATTTGTAAATTTTTTTCTGCCAAGCAAAATATCAAGTGTAATTTGTAGGAATCACTCAAAATCTAAAGACATGATAACCTCAGCACCATCTTTTGAATTGGCTATTTTAAACTCTCCGTTATGCAGAGTTACTACACGTTTAACAAAAGCCAAACCTATTCCGTAATGTTCATTTTGCATATTTCGGAATTTGTTCTGACTGTAGAATAATTTTCCGCAATTCTTTATCATTTCATCTGAAAACGATGATCCGTTATTCCATATACTAAATACTAACTTATTTTTTATAAAATCAATTTTAAATTCTATTTTTTTATTATCTGACATGGAATATTCCATTGAATTATTTATTATATTGTGAACTGCTCTAATTATATAGTGTATATTAATATTGATATTTCTGTCAATTTTAACATTATTGATAATATTTAAAACTGATTTATCTTTTATAATGCAACAAGCCTCATTTACAACAGCTTTAATAACATCTGAAATTGAGTAATCGTTCCATTCGGACTTATCATCATAAAATGTTTTGGAATAACTTATAAATTCATTGAAATAATGTTTCATTTGTTGACTTGCTGTAATAATGTCTGTTAAGCATTGTTTTTGATACTCATTCAAGTCTGAATAGAGCATAAGTTCAGAATTTCCTTGTATAATAGTCAGCGGTGTTTTTAAATCATGTGAAGCGGCTGTAACTTTAAATATAAGTTCCTCTTTTTGATCCCTTTCATTTTGGATCATATTATGTATTTTTTTTTGCATTTTATCAATATGTTTGCTTGTCTCAATAAACTCTTTTAATGTTAAATTATCTTTGATATTCGAATCTGTCTTATATAATGACATACTATTGCAGTATACGATGTCCATTTCATTTTTTATAATTTTCAACATTTTTCTGAAATTCAAACTTACTATGATGATCAATGATATACAAATGTATATCCATGAAAAGACATTAAAAAAAACAGAACTAAACGCATCGCTTACTGTGTTATTATCTATATTAACGAGTTTAACTGAAACGGATAACAACGGAGTCAGGTAAAGAATGGTAATACAAATGAAAAATTGTCGTGTAATTTTAAAACAAGTGTGTTTGATCAATTGATTGAAGCTTCGGACTTCCATTTATATCCTCCTCCCCACATAGTTTCAATAGGATTTATTCCATAAGGTTTGAATTTATTTCTTATTTGATATATATATTCAGATATGGAACGGAACTGTGTATTGGAGCTGTTTGGATATACCCTGTTATATATTTCCTCAATCGTAAAGGTCTTTTTTGTATTAGTGATAAGTAATTGTATAATAATAAACTCTCTTTTAGTAAACGGTAATTTTTCGCCGTTTACCATAACGGTTTGATTATCTAAATCAATTTCTGTTTTGCCGAATATAATTTTTTCGGTTTTTCCCCTGCATCTTTCTTCTCTTCTTAAGTGCATTTTAACTCTGGCAAGGAGTTCTTTAATGCTAAACGGTTTAGTTATATAATCATCTGCTCCAGCATAAATTCCTTTTATTAAATCTTCCTCCAGATCCTTGGCGGTTATAAATATTATCGGAACATTAATTTCATTTCTTATGATCTCACAAATATCCAGTCCGTTTATTGGCATCATAATGTCTAACAATATTAAATCAAATCCTATAAAGTCGCATAGATTTACATCATCAATGACTTGACGGGTTACTACATCATATTGATTTAAACTTAATGCGTTTTTTATCAGTCTTAATATACCAGGATCGTCATCAATTACTAAAATTTTATAGCTCATTATTTTTTTAACCTTTCAGTGTGTTTGTTTTTATGTTTTTGTTGATAATCTGTAACTGTTCAGAACCATGAACAGTTACGTTTAAGCCCATAATAATTCGCCTTCGGCGAAGGGGCTTAAACATTACATAATCTACTTTTTCATACGAAACACGCAGTAAATGCGTGTTTCTACCTGAATAGTTACGATAATCTTTAATTATAAGTCCTTTTGTATAGTATTTCTGTAAGAAAACCAAATAATTTCACACTTTAATAATATACAATTATCATATGTAATAAGCAAGTATTTAGAGTGTATATTCGGAAAGAAAATTTAACTGTTCAGAACCATGAACAGTTACGTTTAAGCCCATAATAATTCGCCTTC
>CAMWUK010000100.1 GCA_947177415.1 uncultured Clostridiaceae bacterium | reverse complement strand
TAATTATTCTGTTCCTGATGTGAGTACAGAAGAAATTAGTGATGATGAAATTAATGAATTAATTGATATGGAATTGGAAAACAATGTTGAAATAAGAAAAATAAAGAGAAATAAGGTGAAAAACGGAGATTATATTTATATTGATTATTCCATGTATTTTAATGAAGTACTAATTGAACAGAGAGAAAATGAAACAATTTTGGTTGGAAACAATAATTTTTGTGAGGAAATTGAAAAAAAACTTGTTGGATTAAAAGTAGGTAAAAAGAAAATTATTGATATAATAGCTGCAGAAGATTTTTTTGAAGCATCATTAGTTGGAAAAAAAATAAAATGTATCATAACAGTGAACTCCATAAATCAGTATATTAAACCAGAACTTACAAATAGTTTTGTTAAAAATATCTACAAAGAGAAAGAATTAAAAAATGTAGAACAATTTTATGAGTGGATAAGACAGAGATGTTTACAAAATAAGGAATCGGAATTATTAATAAAAACCAAAAACAAGATAAGAAAAAAACTGATTAAAGAAAGCAAGTTTCAAATGAATGAACAGGAAATTGCAAATTATTCATTCGACATATATAAAAAATATGAAGAAATAGCTTACGCTTATGGTTATGATGATATAAAAGATTATTATAAAAATGAGTTAAATCTATCAGAAGATGGTTTTTTTGATATGTGTTGTGATGAGGGAGAAAATGAAATAAAGGAATGTCTAGTTATTGCAGCAATAAGTCAAAAAGAAAATATACATATATTTGATACAGATATAAAAAAATATTGTGAAGAAAATGATGAACCATATACAGAGGCATTATCTAGTGTTGAAAAGAATAAATATATATACGCTATTTTGAAGGACAAGATATATGATTTGTTTATTGGATAAAAAGTTAAAAAACAATGTCACAAATTGATTGTTTAGAAGTAGTTATATATAGAAGGAGGTGAACTATGGAAATTAATCAAATAGAAGATATTGTGGATCAATATGATGATATGGTATATAGAATAGCACTATTTCACACGGGAAATAACAGAGAAGATGCCAATGATATTTTTCAAGATGTTTTTCTTACTCTCATAAAAAAGAGAATGTATTTTAATAGTTCAGAGCATTGTAAAGCATGGCTTATTCGGGTTACAATAAATCTTTGTAAAAAGAATTATTCTCAAAAAAAAGAAATTTTACTGGGAGATGAAGAAATAGAAAGGACAATATCTAAAAATAGTACATATAAAATGAGTGTTGAGAGTGAGGATTTGTACGAAGCCATATGCAAACTTCCTCCAAAATACAAGAACATAATTATTTTGTTCTATTTTGAAAACATGACATGTAAAGAAATCTCAAGGTGTATAGGAATAAAAGAGGTATCAGTAAGAAAGAGGTTATCCCGGGCAAGGGGAGAGTTAAGAATGTATATGGAGGAAGGGAGGAAGAGGAATGAACAAGGAGAGTATTAACAAAGAATTAATTTCACAAATAAAAAATGCTACAAGGGTAGAACCTCAATTAGTTGAGGAAACAAAAAATATGATGAAGCTGCAAATGAAAAAGGAGATACCACAGAGAAGAACATTTATGAAAAAAGCAGGTATATGTATAATAAGTGCTGCATGTGTTGGAATTTTGTGTATAGGTGTTGGAAAATTTTTTGAAAATGGTAATGGTAATAATATATTATCTAATAAGGAAACGGGTAAAATGGTGGATGAAATTGCGGATGTGATTGATATTGATGTTGTAGGTAAATCTGGAAAAGACTTATTAAGGATGGTTCAGATAGAAAATGCGAAAGATATTGCGAAGATTGTAATATGTCAAAATGAATTGGCTGATATTTCATGGATAAAACCGATAAAAAATATTGAAATAACAAATGAAGAGGATATAAACTATTTTTATTCTCGGCTATCAGAGCTAAAAATTGTTGCTAATCCGTCAGATATTGTTGTTTTGGAAAGTGATGCACCTAAAGAAAGAGAGATATTGTTATATATAGAGGATGGAACATATCAGGAAATACATTATTCGCCATTAGAATCACAGTTAATGGAGTGCTTTGAAATGGATGGTGTACCAATAGAGAGAAAATGTTTTGAACCGATTTCAAAAGAATTTAATGATTGGTTAATTGGATTATGCGATATAGATGTTATAAAGGACTATACAAAAGAATACGAGCATTCTCGGAAAATACAAAGATATTGTGCAATACTGCAACAATTTGAAGAAGAGAACTGGTATGGAGGATATGAGGAAGTTTTTGATAATGGAGTTTTAAGATTAAAAGTTCTATTGTGTGATAATTCAAAGAATAATCAAAATGCTATATTAGAGGTAATAGACAATCCGAAAAGTATTTTATTTGAAACATCAAAAGCGAATTATAAAAAAATAAAAGATATTAAAGAGAAAATAAGTGCAAGTATTAAGAAAAATCATAAAAAGTATTATTATATTGTTGGTTGCGGACTTACTTCAAAGGATGTTAGCGTTGATATGTTTGAAGATGTTACCACTGAACAACTAAACGAGTTTTGGAAAGAATTTTCAGAATATCGTGAGTTTATAAGTGTTAATAGTGTTCCTTATGATACGCTAGTAGATGAAAGGTTAAATAGCAAAAACTAAGTCATCGAAACATAGACAATCCTTGTAGACAAGAAGAAAGAGGAATAAACATGAAAAAGAGAGAATCATTATCTCTCTTTTTTGATGGAAGGAAATGATATGAGCAATGAATACAGCATCACAAAAGCTTTAATAAGAATTGAAGATGAACTGATTCGCAGCATAATAAGGAACTTTGGCAGACACAGGGCAGATGTATCATAAAAACTACAAAAAAATCTGTTATTCTAAATATGATAAAGATTATATAAATCAATAGGAAGAAAGGAGTAACAAGATGTATCGGTTTGGGGTAAAGTTTTTGACAAAAAGCAAGAAATTAACTTTTTCCTGTCTGGCAAGTATCTTCTTTGCCGTGCTTGCCATTGTAGTTATTTACAATTTTTATTTTATTTCCCAGAGAAGTTATATGGAGAATATCAAAGACACATTTGGAGATTGTGATTATCTGGTTAGTGATGCAGACTATCAGGATTTTCCAGAGAATTTGATTGAAAATATCAAAGATACAAAAGGGGCAAAGAAGGTTTCTTATGGGCATTGGGCATACACCAATGTGGAAGACCATTTGGTTTATACTGTTGGAGTGAAGGATAGTGATATGAACAAAAGCCGCTATCGTTATGTGTCCGATGTAACAGAAAACCGTATTATTGTGAATTGGAAACTGGCAGAGGATTTGCAGCTTGATGTGGGTAATAAAGTTACCATGGAAGGCATGGAATTGGAGGTTAGTGAGATTCTTGCAGATGATAATTTTTCCTTGTCAAATCTGTATATGGTGATTGTATCAATGGACAATTTATGTAAAAGTCAAGGTTTGGATATAGTTCCCAATTATGCATTAGTCAAAAAAGAAAAAAAGGAAGGCTTAAATGAGGTAAAGGAAAGGCTGCAGTCTCTTGGTGAAAATTTGGATATTACAGCAGTAGAGGAACTGGATGACTATCAAAAAATTATGAAGGGATTCCGTGGTTTCATGAAAATACTGGTTGTTGTTATTGTTACGGTTGCAGGATTATTGGTTTCTAGTGTGTTTGTCAGTTATTTAAAGAAATATCAGGGAGATACGATAGTGTTAAAAACTATGGGAGCAAGAAAAGGACATATATTACAAATCTTTTTTACCTCGGCAATGATTCTTAGTACCATTGGTTGTAGTCTTGGTTATCTTGTTGCCATGGTCGGAGGCAGGGGAGTTTTCTTGTTGTTTGCTTCGGAACTCGAATTGTCCAAGGAAGTGATACAGATGAATGCAGGGAATTCTTTTTGTATTACGGTTGGAATTTGGATAGCAATTAATTTGTTCCTGTTGTTCACAGCATGGAGATACGCAAAAAAACTGCCTTTGCAAATGAAACCAGAAAAAACAAAAGAAACAAAAATAAGAAGATGGATTCTTTTTTATACAACAAAAAAAGATACTTTCATTTCTCTGCATTTGCTAATACCATGGATTCGGGAAAATATCTTTTTTCTTTTTACCATTGCAGCTATTACCATGTTTACTTTTGTCAGTAGTGCTTTTATGCATGATATAGAGAAAAATTCTTTAAGTTATTACAAGAATTTATATTTATCAGAAGTCATGATAGAAAACGATGAGACAATGTCTTATAAGGATATAACAGATATTCAGGAAAAACTGGAAAGTCAGCAGAAGGATACTTTTTTTATGGCAGAGACTCCGGAGTGGGGAGATATTATTGCTGTAGGAATTCCGGATAAGAAAAGTAAAAATTGGTGGGATGGGAGGGGATTTAGCTTAGGAATTTCACAAATGGACAGGCTTTATGAGGCGAAAGTTATCAAAGTAAAAAAAGAAAGTTATCAAGATTGTGTGATTCTCAGAAGAGATGTGGCAGACTATTATGGTTTGAAGGTAGGAGATACTTACACTTTGGAATATTTTGATAAAATGGAAAATGTTGAGTGGGTGGAAGAATATGAAAATCAGGAAAAGCATACGAAAGATTTGGAAGTTGTAGGAATTATGGAAAGTACGATGTATAGTGAAATAGTTTTTGATATAACATCACCATTATTTCATTTTTCTACATTAGAGGATTTTAGTGTGACATTTTTTATGAGTGAAACAGATAAACAAACAGAATCTTTATTGCAGTCCCTAAGATGGGAAATACCAACTCTTCGCTGGCAGAATTATAGTGATGTGGAAAAACAGAATAGTCGGATTATGAGGGAGAGGTATTTTATGATTCGTGCAGTTCTTTATTCCCTTGCACTTCTTGGGGGAATTGGATGGTTGAATTCTGCAAAAACAATGTTGCGGGATAAAAGAGAAATATATCTTACTCTCCGAAGAATTGGAATATCTGATAAGAGAGTACAGAAAATAATTTGGAAACAGATATTATGTTATCTGATGTTTGGCATTGTTTTAGGAATATTATTCGGAATAGTGGCAGAGTGGTTTTTGTATTTTTATATGGAAGAAGAGTTTCCGGGGATTTCCATTACACCTGTATTAGGAATACTGGCATATATGCTGATGCTGGCAGCCACACTTTGGAGATTTGTAAAAGACATACCCGATTTAGAAAGGATAAGAGTATGAGTCATATTATTGAGATGAAAAATATACACAAAATATATAATAATGGAGGAGAACCTCTTGAAGCATTAAAAGGGGTTTCCTTATATCTGGAAGAAGGAGAAATTCTTGCTATTATGGGAAGCAGCGGTTCAGGGAAAAGTACACTATTACACATTCTAGGAGCTATGGACAAGGTAAGTGAGGGAGAAATTTATTTGAATGGAGAGCTTCGCACAGATTATGGAGTAGAACCTTCTGCCACTAGAATTCGTCAGGAAAACATAGGATTTGTTTTTCAAAGTTTTAAATTGATAACGGATTTGTCTGTAGAGGAAAATGTATCCCTGCCTCTTATTCTTGCAGGAGAAAAAAGAGGTAAAATAAAAGAAAAAACAAGACAAATCCTACGGCTGGTAGGAATTGAAGAAAAGGCAAACAGTTCTGTTACACGGTTGTCTGGAGGACAACAGCAAAGAGTGGCTATTGCCAGAGCATTAATTGGTAATCCAAAACTCTTGCTGGCAGATGAACCTACAGGAAATCTGGATTATAATACTGCACAGGAGATTATGCAATTATTTTTGGATATGAAAGAACAGAGGGGACAAAGTTCTATTATTGTTACCCATGATCCAATGATAGCAAGCTTTGCAGACAGAATTTTATTTTTGCATGATGGCAGGTTCATGGGAGAATATCAAAATCAAAAAGGTGAGAATAATATAGATTGCATTTTGGAAAAATTCCGCCAGATCCAAAAGAAAGTTGGTTGATACTTGCAATCAAAAAAGAAAATTGATATGATACTTGTCAGTAAAGGAAAGGTAGGCAATCACCTAAAAAGAAAATGGGGGAATTGGATGTATCATATTGCGATTGTAGATGATGATAGTATGTTTTGTGACACTATAAAAAATTATTTGGAAAATGTTGGATGTGAATTGAAATTAGAGATGGAGTTAAGCATTTGGTATACTGGGGAGGAATTATATAAACATTTGAAAGCAGGCAATCAGATGGATATTATTTTTCTTGATATTGAATTGGTAGAGAAAAGTGGAATCTGGCTGGGAAATATGATACGGGAAGAATTCAGCGACTTTAGGACAGCTATTGTATATATTTCTTATGAAAAGAATTATGCATTGCAATTGTTTCAAACACAGCCGAAAGATTTTTTGGTAAAGCCGGTTTATCAAGAAGATGTCCAGAGGGTAATAAAGCGATACCTAAGGGAAAACCAAAGTAAGAAACTGCAATTTTTATTTAAAAAAGGACATAAATATTGCAATATGCCATACGAAGATATCTTGTATTTTCAAAGTGTGGGACGTAAGATCCGTATAGTTGCCAGAGAGGAAGAAGAGGAGTTTTATGGAAAGCTTGAGCAGATAAAAGAGCAGCTTCCGCAACAGTTTATCCAAATTCATAAGTCCTATTTGGTGAACGAGAATTACATTCGGGAATATATGTATGAGAATGTGATTATGTGTAATGAGGAGAAACTTAATATTAGCAAACCTTACCGGAAACTGGTACAGAAAAAATTGCTAATTTCCAGAGGGGAAATTTAAAATGAGAAAGTTCAGAGAAGATTTAAACAGGGAAGCAGAAGAAAAGAGAATGAATACCATTATGTTTTGGGAAATGATTTTCATACCAGTTACCGCATGGGGATTTGTTCATTTTCTTGTGGATGGAACTAGGAAAGATGCCATTGTTCTTTTGATGGCAGTGTGCAGCATTTTAATCCGGATATTTGAGAATAAGCTTGGGAAGTATGCAAAATATCTCTATATTTCCATTATGCCGATCTGGGGACCTATAATTATTGTATTTACGAATGATGGGAAATTTAGTGCGATTGAATACGCTTATATCTGGGCAATTATTATTTGTATCGCAGGATATGATCTTTCTACTATGATAATCAATGCGGCTTTAACTATAGGCATTAACATAATTGCTATGATTTTATTTCCGGAACCTTATTTGCAAATGCATCATCTGCCTCTTTGGACATATATTTTATTGTTGTACATCATGAGCCTGTTTACCTCGTTGAATGTACATCAGCGTTTGCGAAAACAGGAACGTATACGTGAGCAAATGGAAATATATAAAAAGCAGATGGAGGTAATGCAACAGACAGAAAAAAAGGTGAGGGGGTTGCGTCATGATATGAAACATCATGTTTGGAAATTGCGGGCATTAGCAGAGGAAGAACGATATTTGGATATTCTTGCGTATTTAAATGTGATAGAAGATTTTATGGAAAATTCCAAAGAATATGTTATATCTGGGAACAAAGAAATTGATGCTATTTGTAACTTTCTGTTGGACAAAGGAGTAAACAAAGGAATAGAAGTAAAGGCAGAGTGTAATATTCCCGAAGAGATACAACTGCCGATTTTTGAAATCAACAGCATTCTTGGTAATCTTTTGGAGAATGCCATAGAGGCAGCAGAAGAAAGTGATGAGAAAAAAATACAAATGTGGATACATGTATCAAAAGGTGTATTATATATTACCATTATAAATAGTTATAATGGAATCGTAGAAAAGAAAGGCACAAAATATATCAGCAGAAAAGGTGGGGAGCATCATGGATGGGGGCTGAGCAATGTGCAGGAAATGTTAAGCAGAAAAAAAGGGACTATGAGAATCCAGCATGATGAAAAAAATTTCCAAGTGGATGTATTATTATATCTTAGAGAGTCATGAACAATTTCAGTTTAACCATTTGTCAGACTTTTATAGCAAATTTTTACGAAAACTAAGGTCATTTTTGACAAGTTGCTCCCTTTTTTTATTGAATATGATAAAATATTTAATAAGGCAAGTCGGTTTATCTAAAGATATACTGGTTTGCTACTTTATTTCTATATATTCACTATCTTCAGGTAGAACCTTGCACTCTGCTGCAAGGTTTGTATAAGTGCCAAGTGCTGTTTTTGCACTTGTGTGCATCATCGTTTACGAAACTCCCATGCGGAATACATTTATGGTGATGCCTAATTGTGCGAGGCATGGGAGTTTCGTAACAGTTCAGGTAGGTCTGTGCCGTAAATGCACAGACCTACCTGAACTGTTAGCTTTATTCTTGCGGAGGATAAGTGTAGTAATGGGGGAGAAATATATTCAAATGAGAAAGAGGTGCTTTTTATGGGACTAAAAATTTTGGAAAACGAAGAAAAGCAAATGAATTTTATTATGTTCCTGCTAATGATAGGGGTACCAGTAGCAGCATTAGGGTTTGTTTTAATTTTTCTTCAAGGCACATTAAAGGATTGCAGTATATTGATTATGCCTGTGATCAGTATTACGATTCGAATTTATGAAAAGAAACTGGGGGGATATGCAAAATATCTTTATATGGCGATTATGCCAGTGTCAGGAGCATTTTTACTTGCCTTTACTAATGATGGAAAGTTTGGAGCGATACCACATGCCTATTTCTTTGGAATTATTTTGGCAATTGCCTATTATGATACAAAGGTAGTTAGAGCATATACACTCCTTACCATTGTGGCAAATGGATTGACAATGTTGGTATTTCCAAGCGGATTTTTTAAACTTCACAGACTTATTATATGGATCTTTGTGGCAGTGGTATTTGCTTTGTCTGCCTTTGCAGCAATGCTTGTAACGGATAGAACATATAAACTTTTTGAAACAGGAGAACAGAAAGAGCAAAAAGAAAGGTTATTAATACAAAATGTAAGAACAGCCTTTGATGATATTAAAAATTCCCAGGAGAGTATCCATAATTCTCTAAGTTTGTTCGAAAAAAGTGTTCAAGAGATTGCTGCCTCTACAGAGGAGATTTCTAGCAATGCAGATGTACAGATTCAAGAGGTCAATGGAAGTATGGATATTTTCAAGGAGTTAAATGAAAAGATTAACCATTCTGAGGAACAAGTGGGTGATACTATGGATACATTGTATCAACTAAAAATAAAAAATGATGAAGGTATTGCTTCCATTTCAGAATTTCAAAATAAGTTTAAAGAAAATATTACTTCTACTAAAAAAGCTTTTGAAGAAGTGAATACGCTTTCGCAAAAATCGGCTTTGATTGGTGACATTATTAATAGTATACACCAGATTGCAGAGCAAACGAATCTTCTTGCCTTGAATGCAGCAATTGAGGCAGCAAAAGCTGGAGAGGCAGGACGTGGGTTTGCAGTGGTAGCAGATGAAATTAATGCATTGTCCAACCAGTCACAGAATGCCACAGAGAAGATAGATGCTATTTTGAAAGATATTATAGGAACAGTTGAAGATACCAGCCAGATTATGGAAGTAAATAACCAAATTTTACAAGAATCTAATGATAGATTAAACGGAACTGTAAAGATTTTTGAAGTTATGTTACAGTCTTCTAAAGATGTAATTTCTGTTACAGAGATTTTGAAGAATGAATTAAGCAGTATTATGACAATTAAAGAAAAATTGATGGAATCCATGGAAAGCTTAGAGAATATTTCTGAAAAATCTGTAGAAACTTCTACAGAAATCAGTACTTCCACAGAAGAACAAGTGGCAGGTGTGGAAAATATCTTACATGCTATGGAAAAGGTACAGGAAGGTATAGAAGGTCTTGCCCAAATTTTAAAAGAGGGTTAGAGTGGCATCAGAAAAAACAATTACTGAGGATAGGAAGCGTGCATATAGGAGAACCTATGTAGAAAAAATTTCTGCATAGGTTTTCTTCTTTTGTAGCTTAACAAGTTTACAAACGTATGTTCTTGTGGTAAGATATGAGTAGGCAATGCAATAGATAGTACTATCGTAAAAGAGAGGAATATATATGAGCAAACAACGTTTTTATGTATGTATTGACTTAAAGTCATTTTTTGCATCCGTGGAATGTGTAGAGAGAGGACTAGATCCAATGACTACTAATCTGGTAGTAGCAGATCCAGATAGAAGTGAGAAGACGATATGCCTTGCCATTACCCCAGCTATGAAAAAACTGGGGATTCCTAATCGTTGCCGGATTTTTCAGATTCCAAAAAATGTGGACTATATTATAGCATCTCCAAGGATGCAAAAATATATTGATTATGCAGCAGAGATTTATGGAATCTATCTGGAGTATATTGCAAAAGAGGACATACATGTATATTCCATTGATGAGGTATTTTTAGATGTGACAGAATATTTGCATTTATATGGAATGACTCCAAGAGAACTGGGAACCAAGTTTATGGACGAAATTTATAAGAGAACTAAATTACGGGCAACTTGTGGAATTGGAACCAATTTATATCTGGCCAAAATTGCACTAGATATTACAGCAAAACATGCAAAGGATTTTATTGGAGAATTGGACGAGGAAAGTTATCAAAGGACTATGTGGAACCACAAGCCTCTTACCGATTTTTGGAGAATTGGTTCTGGTATTGCAAAACAATTAGAACGCTATTGTATCCGGACTATGGGAGATATTGTAAGAACGGATGAAGATTTTTTATATCAGCTTTTGGGAGTGGATGCAGAACTTTTGATTGATCATGCATGGGGAAGAGAGCCAACCACTATAGCACACATAAAAGCATACAAACCAAAGGCTAACTCCATCTCCAACGGACAGGTTCTGATGCGGGATTATGCATTCGATGAAGGGAAGTTAATTGTAAAAGAAATGGCAGATCTTATGTGTCTTGAAATGGTGGATCGGAATCTTATTACAGAATCTGTCACCTTGCATATAGGTTATACGAATACAGTATCTGCTTCTCCTGCTCATGGAACAGTAGCACTCCCGATGGAAACCAATGCAGATAAATTAATTATTCCGGCAGTGGTAGAGCTGTATGAGAGAATTGTAAACCGCAGAATTCCTATTAGGCGGGTGACCATTACCTATAACCGTGTGGTAAAGGAGGAGTATAAACAGTATAACTTTTTGGTGGACACAGAAGAATTGGAACGGAACCGGAAAATGCAAAAAGCAATGATTGATATTAAGAAAAAGTTTGGAAAAAATGCTATTTTAAAGGGAATGAATTTACAAGAGGGAGCAACTACAAGAGATCGGAACAGACAGATTGGAGGGCATAAAAGTGGGGAAGAAACCTAGAGCAAAGATGTCTATAGAAAACCGTGCAAAGCAATTTTCTCCTTTTGCTGCTATCCGGGGCTTACAGGATGCTTTGGAGAAGAAAGAGCGTATTATCGTGGAAAAAATTGAATTGTCTGAGGAAATGGCAGAAGAATTGGATCGGAAAATGCAACAGCTTGAAAAAGGAAGAATTGCTACAGTAGTATATTTTGCAGGGGATAACTATTTAAAGAAAACGGGAATTGTGGCAAGGATAGATAAAAGCAGCCAAGTTTTACAAATTGTAGATACAAAGATTAATTTTAAAGATATATTGGATGTAGAGTAATACGATGGATTATGTAACAGGCCAACCATCGGCTGAACTGTTACGGGATTATTGACAAAAGTCTTCTAACAAGATATAATACAATACAAAATGCAAATGATATGCAAATTAAAAAATAGGAGGCTTTATGATAAAGAAAATGAATATAAAAAAATCTATAAAATATGGGATATACTGCACATTATTTATGGGGATTTTAACTTTAATTGGTTGTGGCAATACAAAAGATAAGGATGTAACTGGAAAAGAAGAGAAAAAGAAAATAATATGCTCTACATTTCCTCAATATGATTGGGTAAGGGCGGTTTTAGGAGAAAATAATGACAATTTTTCTGTAAGCCTTTTGATGGAAAATGGAGGAGATTTACACAATTATCAACCTACAGCAGGAGACATGATCCGGATTTCTGATTGTGATTTGTTTATTTTTGTTGGTGGAGAATCCGATGCATGGGTAGAAGGTGCAATAAAAGAAAGTATGAATCAGAATCAAAAGTCTTTGAAGTTAATGGATTTGCTGGGAGAAAATCTGAAGGAAGAAGAACATATAGAAGGAATGGAAGAAGAACAAGGAGAGGAACATGAAGAAACAGAATATGATGAACATGTCTGGCTCTCCCTTTCCAATGCACAGATTATGGTAGAAAAAATTGCAGATGTGATTGGGACTATGGATACTACCCATGCAGAACAATACCATGAAAATGCTAAAACATATTGTAATCAATTAGAAGATTTGAATAATCGTTATAAGGAAGTTGTCAGCCAGTCTGACAAAAAGGTATTGCTCTTTGGAGACCGTTTTCCATTTCGTTATCTGATAGAGGATTATAAGATTTCATACTATGCTGCTTTTGAAGGCTGTAGTGCAGAAACAGAAGCAAGCTTTGAAACAGTTGCATTTTTATCTGAAAAAATAAAGGAACATAAGTTGTCGTCTGTGTTAGTACTTGAGAACTCTGATAAGAAAGTAGCAGATGCCATTATTGCTAATACAGACACAAAGGATCAAAAGATTTTAGTAATAAATTCATTACAATCTGTTACCAAAGAGGAAATCGATCAAGGAAGAACTTATATTAGTACTATGGAGGAGAATTTAGAAATCTTAAAACAGGCATTATAGTATAAGGAAAGAACAGAAAGGATAACAATCTGTTCTTTTTTTATATAATTGTGACAGTAACAACTGAACCGTTTATCCTGTTTTTTGTGAAAAAATGATTGTTTATATTTAAAAAATATGTTAAAATTTGTCTATACAAATGTGCAGTAAAATATAAAGGCACCTAATTTACAAAAGATATCGATAATTGATGGTCGAATTTTGTAAATTAGGTGTTTTTTTATACTCTATAGTGGTGATGTGAAAGAAAGCATGTCAATTTACTATAGTAAATCTACAGAAGGGAGGGGGTAGTAAAAAAAATGGACAAACAGTATGGTAATCTTGTAATGAGAACAAAATGAAGATTTTTTATGAAGGAGCGTGGTTCGTATGAAGAAGAGAGCGACAATATTTTGGAGCATGATACTATGCTTTATTATGGTATGTAATACCATATTGGCAACGGATGGGGTAACCGTTAATGCGTAAGAAGAAACCATTACCATTTACTTTATTGATGCAACCAAGGAAAAGTGGATACAAAATGATTCTGCTGCCATTGTGTTAATTGACAATTCCCATAATCATAAAACTTATGATATGGAATTAACGGGAGAATATACTTGGAGTGTAAAAGTACCTAAGAGTGCGAAAAACATTACTTTCAACCGTTATGACCAAAGTAAGAAAAACCAGTGGAATTTGTGGAGTGCTGGAGGTAGAGAAGAGAATAATACCTATTATGTAGAAGGAAGCGAATATGGATACTGGGGAGTTAAGGAAGAAGCTGGATTTCAGGCAGGAGATATTATCTATCTTGATGTAACAGAGTTTACAGAATGGGTAGATAAATCAGAAACGACACTATATATTAATTTTTCTGCTGCAACTAAGGAAGATAATAGTGGACAAGATATAATCATCGCATCTGCAGACCATACATTATATAATCCCTACCAACCATTAACAGAAGTAGAAGAAAATGTTTATAAGTACACAGTAACTAAAGAGAATGCTGGAAAACAAAATTTGAGATTTTGGCGTGGTAATGATACAATATTATGGAATTGTTCTTGTTTGATGAAATATGAAGATTATACAAATGGAAATAATTGTATTAAAGTTACAGGATGGAATAATAATGGTAAAGTAAAGAAGTATGTAAAAGCCTCACAGCCAGATATGGATATTGGGGAAATTTATTTCCAAAAACTAAATAGTGGTAATATAGAAATAAATAATGATAACGGAATTGTTTATGAAAAAAATCAGATTTTGGTTAGTGCCTTGCCAGGATTAGAAAAAACAGTAATGGAGGATATCTTAGCAGAAATTGGTGGGCAGATCGTGGGATATATAGAATTAACAAATGATTATCAGATTGAGTTTAACAAGTCAAAGTCCTATGATGAATTGATGAACCTTGTTTCTTATTTTGAAAGTTTTAGCTTTATTGAATCTGCCTCATTAAATACTGTTTTGGAAAATGAAAGTGAAGCTAAAACCAATGATGAATACTATGAAGGAGATAGCTGGGATGAAGAGAATCCAGATGGAAACAATTGGGGGCTGGAAGCATTAAAGATTCCAAGTGCATGGGAATTGGCTAATAATGAGAATCTGGTACGAATGGGAGTTATGGATAACATGTTTGCTGCTCACAATGACCTGCCAGATATAAAAACTTATAATAATCCAGACGAGATTACAGATTCCCATGGAACAATGGTTACAGGGGTTATGGCAGCTTATCGGAATAATGGTATTGGTATAGCAGGGGTTGTGGATAATACGGAATTATATGGATATGCCTTTGGAGATGGAAATAAGGTTTCTATAATGGAATATAAATATGCTTTTGCGTTGTTAGTTGGGAATAATGTTAAAACAATAAATATAAGCAGAGGTACAGAAAGGATTCAAGCGATTGCTGCATCCTACGGTAATGCAAATGCCAAAAACTATGTGAAAACAAATGCAGATATTATGGAAAACTTCTTAAAGAAACTAGTGTTATCTGGATATGATTTTTTAGTTGTTGTAGCAGCCGGAAACTTGAATAGACGTGGTGTTAACGTCTGTGCAGATGATAATAGTTTATATGGATATCGTGAATTTGATGTGCTAAAAGATAAGCCATCAGACAAAATTACAGGAGGTGTATTGGCAAAATATGAAAATTTTCTTAATACAATAGAGCTGGAAAGCATTAAATCAAGAATTATAGTTGTAGGATCTATTGGATTAAATAATACTGATACAGGTCGCTATGTATATTCTGGTTTTAGCAACATAGGAGATCGTGTGGATGTATGTGCTCCAGGACAAAACATGATTTGTACAATTGCTAAGAAAGATGGCAAGTATGAATATATGGAAATAGAAAGAGGTGGTACATCCTTTGCAGCTCCATATATTGCAGGAATTGCCGGGTTAATTTATCAAAAGAATCCTGCATTGAATGCCTGTACGATTAAAAAGATAATATGTGAAAATTTTTCAGAAAAAATATCTGATGAGAACGGATATTCATACAAGTTGCCAGATGCTTACAAATGCATGAAGGCAGCAGCAAATTATAACAGTGATGATAATATTGGCAGTGTTCCAACAGGTGTACTTGTAGGAACTATTAAAAATATTGGAAACAATCCGGTAAAAGATGCAAAATTAACTGCATACAGGGTAAGTACAGGGGAATCAAACTTAGAGAATTATTTTACCTGTGCCCAAACGGATGAAAATGGAAATTATGACTTTGTGTTAGAACAAGGAACATATAATTTAAATATTTCTGCCGAAGGATATCTGCCTTGTACAATAAAAAATATTGTTATTACACCAGATGAAACAAAATATTGGGAAAATATTATAGCGGTAAAGTGGGGATATGAAGACTTTTTTTCAGAAGTAAATGGTATGGTAAAAAATGCTCTAACAGGTGAGAATGTTTCTGATGTTGAAGTTCAATATCGTACAGGCTGGAATAACCAAAGTGGCAATTATGTTCGAACAATTTTAGGTAATACAGTCAGAGAAAAGACAAATAATACAGGAATCTTTACAAGTAAATTACCTGTAGGAATATATACCGCCGAGCTTGTAAAGGAAGGATTTGTGACAGGGTATGTAAATGTTGTATCAACAACAGGGGACTCTGGGAAAATCCAGTCTATGGTAATAACCCCAGTGCTATCTTCTGATGAATATAGAATTGTATTGACTTGGGGAAAAGAGCCAAGGGATTTGGATGCTCATTTGATATATAAGAAACAGAATAATACGATGTTTCATGTATATTATTTAGAGAAAAAGTACACTCTTTTGGGAGATGATATTATAGCATTGGATTTGGATGATACAACAAGTTATGGTCCGGAAACCATAACAATAAAAAAGAGTTCTGAACTATTATCTGGAGGAAAATTTACTTATATTGTTCATGATTTTTCTAACCGCTTCAATAGTAGTTCAAATAAACTTTCATTATCCAATGCTTATGTACGTGTATATCAGGGGAACACTTTAATTGAAAGTTTTAGTGTACCACAAAATGTTACAGGTAATACATGGAGAGTGTTTGAATTGTCTGAGGATGGTTTGCATGCGATAAATCAGTTTGAATTTATTTCAGATGGAGAAGAAATACAATAGTAATAAGAGCAATGGTCTGATAATGACAGAAAGTTGTTATCAGACTATTGTTATTGATCTTAGGGAGTAATGATGATGAAAAAATATGTGATTTTAGGTATAATTGTAATCATTGCAATATGTGGAATAGGAAGTATAATTTATATAAATTCGTTTGAAGAAGCTGAAATTGTATTCTCTTTTGTAAATAACTATGATGAACAGCGTGATATTGCTTTTTTTATTGACAAAAGCGGATGTATGTATAAAACAACAGATCAGGAATTTATAGAATACCCAGCTATAGGGGATTTCCTAAAAAAACATCCCAATTATGCAGAAGATGAGAGGTATACATTTATTGGAAAAATAGAAGAGAAAGAGATAAAAGAGAAAATAAAAATTTTAAAAAAAATAGCCATAAGAAATGCAGAAGTAGAAGATACTGGCAATTTAAATAATGTCTATTATGGAG
>CAMWUK010000099.1 GCA_947177415.1 uncultured Clostridiaceae bacterium | reverse complement strand
AATTAGTTTTTCGAGAGTTTATGAAAAAGATTTCGAAATTGTGAATTATTAAAATTAAAAGAAAAATGTGAATTGTGGAGAGTATTGCAATGAGTAAATGTGTACAAAGTCTTGGCAGAGGAGCGGGAGTTCTTCTTCCAATTAGCAGCCTTCCATCCAATTATGGTATTGGAACATTTGGTAAAGAGGCATACCAGTTTGTTGATGACCTGGCAGAGGCACAGCAAACATTTTGGCAGGTTCTTCCTGTTGGACCAACTAGTTTTGGTGACAGTCCGTATCAGTCGTTTTCTGCCTTTGCAGGAAATCCGTACTTTATTGATTTGGACTATTTAGTGAATGAAGGATTGCTTGCCAAAACAGATATTACATCAAGAGAATGGGGAGATAATCCGGAAGATATTTCCTATGCGACAATATTTGAAAATCGTTTTGATGTATTGAGAATTGCTTTTGCGAACAGCAAGCATAAGAACACAGATGCATATAAAGAGTTCTGTGAAAATAGCACATATTGGTTAGATGATTATAGCTTGTACATGGCTATAAAGTGCAAATTTAATAATGATGAGTGGAGCCTTTGGGATGATGATATCAAATATAGAGAAGAGGCTGCATTAGAAAAGTATAAGAAAGAGTTAGCAGAAGACATTGATTTTTGGAAGTTCTGTCAGTTTAAGTTTTTTGAACAATGGAACGAACTGAAAGAATATGCAAATGAAAAAGGAATACAGATTATTGGAGATATTCCTTTGTATGTATCTATGGATAGCTCAGATGTTTGGGTACATGGAAGATTATTTGAGTTGGACGAGCGTAAGAATCCGATCAATGTAGCTGGTGTACCACCAGACTGTTTCTCAGAATTTGGACAGAGATGGGGAAACCCATTATATGATTGGGATGCTATGGAGAAAGAGGATTTCTCATGGTGGCGTGAAAGAATGAAAGCAAATGCGAACTTATATGATGTAATTCGTATTGACCATTTTATTGGAGTTGTCCGTTATTATAGAATACCTAGTGATTGCCCAACAGCAGTGGATGGTGCTTGGAAAAAGGGACCAGGTAAAAAGCTTACAGATGCTATTATGGAATCTATTGGAGATGCAAAGATTATTGCAGAAGATTTGGGAATTGTAGTACAGAGTGTAAGAGATCTTATGGCGGAAACCGGATGGCCTGGAATGAAGATTATGCAGTTTGCCTTTGGTGGTGGTAATATGAATAATAATTTACCACATACCTACACCAATAGTAATATGTTGGTATACGGTGGTACTCATGATAATGAGACACTGGTAGGTTATTTTGAAACAGCAGACGAAGAAGAGATTGAATTTACTTGCAAATATTTGAATGTAGAATCTGTGGAGGAAATTCCAAATGCAATTATACGTTCTGCTTATGCAAGTACTGCAGATGTGGCTATTATGCAGATGCAGGATATTCTTGGTCTTGATAATTCATCAAGAATGAATTTACCTTCATCTGTAGGTCAAAACTGGAGATGGAGACTTACTCCGGGACAGTTTACAGATGAACACATTGATTACCTAAGAGATCTGGCAGAGACTTATGGAAGAGAATTGGACAAGCCTGAGATCGAAGAGGAAGATGAGGAAGAAGATACAGAAGAATAATTTACATTATTTGCATAAGTGTTTTCGAAGAAAAAGATTATAATATACATAGTGTATATTTATAATAAAACATATTTATAAAGAAAGAGGTAGAAGGTTATGAAAAAAAGCACAAAATTAATGACGTTACTTATGGCTATGGTTCTAACTACAGGTTCTTTGGCAGCTTGTGGTGGTAATAGTGATGACTCAGCAGCAACTGCAGCTCCACAAGCATCAACTGCAGGTGGAGAAGAAGGTTCCAACGGAGGAACACCTACAGATGTATCCCTTAAGGTTTGGGTTCCACAGGAAGATACCCAGGGATATGGAGAGTATGGAGAAAACTTAACAGAGTATATGATTAATGAGTTCAACAAAAGCCAGACTAAGTGGAATGTAAAGCCTGAGATTAAACCAGTAGCAGAAGGTGATGCTTACAAGACAGTTAATACGGATCCAAGTAAAGCGGCTGACGTAATTGCAGCGGCTGGAGACAACATGGTACAGTTAATTGATGGAGGATATATCTCACCAATCGCAGACACAAAAGTAGAGGAAGTTAAGAAAGAAGAGAATAATCCAAGTGTAGCAATTGAAGGAGCAACATTTGAGGATAAAGACTTAGGTGGAAAGTTCTTATATGGAGTTCCTTTCTCACCAAATACATGGTTTATGTATTATGATAAGAGCAAATACTCAGAAGAAGAAGTGAAGTCTTTAGAGACTATGATGGCAAAAGACCTCAAAGATACGAAGTACAACTTCTGTATGCCACTTGATAATGGTTGGTACGCACCTGCATTCTTCTTTGCAGCAGGATGTAACTTGTTTGGTGAAGATGGAATGAATCCAGAATCTTGTGATTTCAATAGTGAAGCTGGTGTGAGTGCAGGAAAATATATCATGGATTTAGCACACAATAAGAAGTTCTTTATGGATGATAACAATAGTGTGGGAATTAACTATTTGAAAGATGGAAGTTTAGCAGCATGGTGTGGTGGAACATGGAATGCAGAACAAGTAAAGAAAGCATTAGGTGAGAATTATGCAGCAACTGTTATGCCTACAGTCAAGATTGGTGACAAGGATGTTTCCCTACAACCATACAGTTCATACAAATATTTCGTTGTTAAGGCAAATGATGATGCTCAGATCGCTGAGGCAGCTCAGGATTTGGCTATTTGGCTAGGCGGAAAAGAGTGTCAGGAAATTCGCTTAAAGGCTAGAGAAGTAGCTCCTACATGGAAGAGTGTGTCTGAAAGCAGTGAGGCTACAGGTTCACCTGCAGTAGCAGCATGTATGGCACAGGGTCTTACAGGACATCCACAGCCTGGTATTGTTCAGATGGGTAATACATGGGATTCTATAAAGGCATTTGTTACTTGGGCAAAGGGTAAAGATGCAAAAGAAGATGGTATCAAGGGTGAATTAAATAAAATGGTTGAGAATATCTTAGCTGAGATTAAAAAATAATAAAGATAAAAAAATTGATAGTTAGTTCTATCAAAAATAGAAATGTCTTCTCTCTCCTTCCTTTTTCTAAGGCAGGAGAGAGAAAAAAAGAAAGTATATCTATATTGTGGATACAAAGGATGTTATTCAGAATAATAGTTTTATAAGGTGTTTCGTCTGGATTTACATGTTTTGATGCTGTTAAAGTAAAGAGGATGGCAAATATGAATCTAAACGAAACATCTTATTATATTGGTGTGTAGAGACTTGTTAAGGTGATATACATGCCGATAAAGTGATGACGTAAGTAAGGAGGAAAAGAGAAAGATGAAGCAAAAAAAGAGTAATTTTGTTTTTGAGCCTATTAAGGATGCATGGGCGAATGCGGATACACCTACAAAACTTTCCTTTTTTGTTATGGGAGCAAGTAACATTGCACGGAAACAGATTGTGAAAGGTCTTTTGTTCTTGTGTTCAGAGTTTGGATTCCTGATTTTTATGCTTAGTGCAGGATTTGCATATTTATCAGAACTCTTTCAGAAAACATTAGGACAACCACAACACAAGGAACTTTCAGCAAGTGGTATTCCAATTACAATTCCAGGAGATAACTCCATGATTATTTTGCTACGTTCAGTGGCAATACTTTTCTTGATTGGATTATTCTTTATTGTATGGAGAGCGAATGTCAAATCTGCATATAAGGTACAACAATTACAAGAAAAAGGGAAAAGTATTCCAACAATATTTGATGATATCAAAGATTTGTTTGACAGTCAATTGCACAAGACGTTGATGCTTTTACCAGTATTAGGAATTACAGTATTTAACTTGATTCCAATTGTATTTATGATTTTTATTGCATTTACTAACTATGATGCAACCCATCAGCCACCGGCTAAGGTTTTTAGCTGGGTAGGATTTAGTAACTTTTTTGCCTTGTTGAATCCTAGTGGAAAGTTTGGTTCTACTTTCCTTAACATTTTACTTTGGACATTTATCTGGGCTATTTTTGCTACATTCCTGAATTATATCTTTGGTATGATTCTGGCAATTTTAATCAACCGGAAAGGTACAAAGTACAAAAAATTCTGGAGAACCATGTTTGTTATTTCTATCGCTGTACCACAGTTTGTGTCGTTGCTGTTGGTTCGTATTATGTTCAGTGAGTATGGTCCTATAAACAGTATGTTAAGGGATATGTTTGATGTAACAGCTCCATTTTGGACGAATCCTACATGGGCAAGAGTAACCATTATTATTGTGAATTTATGGGTTGGTATGCCATATACCATGTTGATTACAACAGGTATTTTGCAGAATATTCCTTCTGATTTGTATGAGTCAGCTAGGGTGGATGGTGCTAATGCTGCTACGATTTTCTGGAAGATTACCTTACCATATATGTTATTTGTTACTACACCAAAACTAATTACAGACTTTGTAGGTAACCTAAATAACTTTAATGTTATCTATTTCCTAACAGCAGGTGAACCGGTATCCTCGGATTACTTTCAGGCAGCTGGTAAGACGGACTTGCTGGTAACTTGGTTGTATAAGCTGACAGTAGATAAATCGGATTATTGTTATGCAGCTGTGATTGGTATTGCTGTATTCGTTATTTCAGCAACCTTATCACTTATTGTATATCGTAATACAGGTTCATACAAAAACGAGGAGGGATTCCAATAATGAAAACAAGTTCTATGGCAAGAAATCAAAAAATTGCAGATACAACTGTTCATGTAGTTTTGGGAATTATGTCGTTTATTTGGGTGTTCCCTATTTTGTGGATAGCGTTAACTGCATTCCGTACAGGCACTATGCCTGCAACAACAAAGCAAGACAGTATTTTATACTTTTTTCCAAAGCAACTAACACTTGCTAATTTTAACAGATTATTTACAAACAAAATGTTCCCATTCCCAACTTGGTTTTGGAATACTTTATGGGTGGCAGTTTTAACTTGTATTCTTTCCACAATTTTTGTATTGTGTATTTCTTATTCATTTTCAAGATTACGTTTTAAGACAAGAAAAACATTTATGAATATTGGTCTAATTCTTGGTATGTTTCCAGGATTTATGTCTATGATAGCTGTTTATAATGTATTGAAGGTTGTAGGATTGGATGGAAGTTTGTTTGCACTGGTATTGGTGTATTCTTTTGGACAGTGTATGCAGTACCATGTGGCAAAAGGTTTCTTTGATACCATACCAAAAGCAGTAGATGAAGCTGCATGGATTGATGGTGCTACAAAGTGGCAAGTGTTTATAAAGATTACAATACCTTTGTCAAAGCCGATTTTAATTTATACAGTTATGACTTCATTTATGGCTCCATGGGTAGACTTTATTTTTGCTAAGTTTATCATTGGTGCAGATAATTTTGAAAACTTTACGGTTGCTGCAGGTATGTGGCAGATGGTTAGTGAACAGTATCTTATGGATTACTTTACTACGTTTGCAGCAGGTGCTGTAGTCATTTCTATTCCAATTTCTTTAATATTTATTTATATGCAGAAGTACTATGTAGAAGGATTGTCTGCAGGTGCTGTAAAGGGTTAAATGAACGGTGTGAAGAGCTTACTTGGGGTGACCTGGGTAAGTTCTTTTTCTTTATACATAAAAACTATAGGAGGATAATCAAGATATGAAGAGTTACTATAATAAGTTTAGTAAAAAGTGTATGACATTAGTTATGGCTATAATATTAGCCTGCACAGCAGGATGTTCAGAATCAAAACAAAACATTAATCCATTGGATGGTTATAAATATGAACAAGAACTCAATGTAATAGATGATAATAACCGCACATATTATGAGGTATTTGTGTATTCTTATTATGACAGTGATGAAGATGGAATTGGCGATATTAATGGAGTAACACAAAAGTTAGATTATATACAGGAATTAGGATTTAATGGAATCTGGTTGATGCCAATTATGCCTTCACCTACTTATCACAAATATGATACAACGGATTATTGTGATATTGATAGTGAGTATGGAACCATAGATGATTTTAGGAACTTTTTAGAGGAATGCCATAAGAGAAACATTCATGTGATTATTGATTTCATGATGAATCATACTTCTTCAAAACACAAATGGTTTGAGGAAGCCTGTACTTATTTGAAAGGATTAGGAAAAGAGGAGATATCAGTAGAAAAATGTCCTTATATAGATTATTATCATTTTGAAAAAGAGGAAGATGCAGGAACAAATTATTATCAAGTTGGAAATTCAGAGTGGTATTATGAGGGAAGTTTCTGGGATCAGATGCCTGATCTTGATTTGTATTCAGAAGCAGTGCGAGGAGAGTTGGAGCAAGCAGCTAAGTTTTGGTTGGATTTAGGAGTAGATGGATTCCGTATTGATGGTGTAAAATATTTTGACACATCAGATGAGAAAAACATTGAGATTCTGGGTTGGTTTAATGATTATGTAAAGAGCATTAAGAAAGATGCTTACATTGTAAGTGAAGTGTGGTCGGATTATCCTATTGCATCAGAGTATTTAAAGAGTGGCGTAAATAGTACCTTTGACTTTACTATGGGGCAGGGTTCGGGTATAATTGCAAGTTCTGTATTTAAGAGTGGCAGTAATGCTGGTAAGACACTTGCAGAAGCTATAGTAAATGTCCAGGAAGTAACAAAAAAAGCAAATCCAGATTCTACGGTTGCAGAATTTTTAACCAATCACGATACAGGAAGATGTGCGAATTTCTTGGTTAAACCAGAAAAGGTTAAGATGGCTTATGCTTTAGAAATTTTAATGACAGGTAATGTATTTGTTTATTATGGTGAGGAAATTGGATTAAGTGGTTCTGGTAAGGATGAAAATCTTCGTGCACCAATGTATTGGTCTAATACGGATAACACAGGAATGACAAATGGTCCTGCAGATATGGATAAAGAGGAGTATATGTTCCCATCTCTTGCAGAACAACAGGACAATGCAACCTCTATTTACAATTTTATCAAACGTTGTATACGTATTCGTAATGAGAATCCTGAAATTGCCAGAGGTGAGGTGGCAATTATAGAAGAGGTGAAAGACGAAAGTATCTGTGCATTAACAAAGACTTATGAAGATAGTAAATTAGTTTTATTGTATAATGTTTCTAAAGAAAGTAAGACAGTTACTATAAGTAAAGATACCTATGGATATGAACAGATACGTGGGTATGTCAGTACAGATGGAACGGAAGTTATATTAGAAGGAGATACAGTAACATTACCTCCATATTCAGCAGTAGTTCTTAAATAGGAGACCATAAATAAGGGTTATACCGGCTACTATTTGTAGATGGTATAACCTTATTTTTCCATACATTTATAGTTCTGTTCTGCCCTCTAATGCTCTTAACAGGGTCACTTCATCAATATATTCCAAGTCACCACCCACTGGCACACCACTGGCAATTCTAGTCACTTTAATTCCGGTAGGTTTAATCAGTTTACTAATATACATTGCTGTAGTCTCACCCTCCAGACTGGAATTTGTGGCGATGATAACTTCATCCACATCACCCTCTAACCGCAATATCAATTCCTTCAACCGGATATCCGATGGTCCAATTCCCAGCATAGGGGAAATAGCACCATGAAGAACATGATATACACCTTCATATTTCTGCGTTTTCTCATAAGCCACTAAATCTCTTGGATTCTCTACAACCATTATCACATGCTGGTTCCGGCTGGTATCCCTGCAAATTGGGCAAAGATCCTGATCCGTTAAGGTATAACAGCATTTGCAATATTGTACTGTAGATTTAGCTGTTGTAATAGCATCCGCAAGAGTCTTCACTTGCTCTGACGGCATATTGATAATATGAAAGGCAAGCCTCTGGGCAGACTTTGCTCCAATTCCCGGAAGTCTTGATAACTCTTCAATTAGCTTACTAATTTGTCCACTATAATATTCCATTATTTTATCCTTTCTATTGTTTTTAACAAAAATGATAGATTAATCTCAGACATCACCTAATATCTCCAATAAATCCTCTCTGCTAAGGCTGCTTTCAGACATGCCTTGATCGGAAATAATCTGGTCTGCCAGATCCTTTTTCTTTTCTTGAAGTGCGAGAATTTTCTCTTCAATACTTTCTGCTGTAATCATTTTAAAAACAGTAACTACATTTTTCTGTCCAATGCGGTAAGCACGGTCAGTTGCTTGATTTTGTGCTGCCTGATTCCACCATGGATCATAATGGATTACCATATCTGCACCAGTAAGATTTAAACCTGTTCCACCTGCTTTCAAGGAAATAAGGAATACTGGTACATCATTCTGGTTAAATGCCTGTGCCATTTCTAATCTTTGTTCTTTTTTTGTCTGTCCTGTTAGCTTGTAATAAGAGATATGACGGAATTCTAATTCTTTTGCCAACTTATCTAACATCGTTGTAAATTGGGAGAATACCAATACTTTATGGCTGCCACTAATCACTTCTTCCAAAAGTTCCATACATACGGATAATTTTGCAGAACCACCGTCATAATCTTCATAACATAGTCCTGGATCACAGCAAATCTGGCGAAGTCTGGTAAGTTCGGCTAAAATCTGGATTTTGTTTTGATTGTATTCTTGATTGGTTTGCCCCTGCAAATTTTCTTTTAATCTTTGAATGTGTGCTTTATACAGCTTACTTTGTTTACCTTCCATCTTAGCATAAACCACATTCTCTAATTTCTTTGGAAGATCTTTTAACACATCTCCCTTTAAACGGCGTAATATAAAAGGCCGAACCATATTTTTTAACCGTCTTGCCTCCTTACTTTCCCGTTCTTCCTCTCCATTGATTCCTGCCACAATATGTGATTCCAAATCTTCCTTAAACTTTTTATAAGTAAATAAAAGTCCTGGCATTAAATAATCAAATATGCTCCAAAGTTCACTAAGGCGGTTTTCTATTGGTGTTCCCGTTAATGCAAAACGGGTTCCTGAAGAAATATTTTTTACTGCTTTTGCCACTTTAGTAGAGGCATTCTTAATATACTGTGCTTCATCAATTACTTGTATATCGAAATATCTGTTCTGATACCACTCTACATCCCTCTTTAAGAGATCGTATGAGGTAATCCATATATCTCCTTTTGTACTTTCTTGTATTAGGGATTTTCTCTCCTTAGCAGTCCCAATTATCACTTGGGTTACAAGATTTGGTGCAAATTTATGAATCTCATTTTCCCAGTTATATACAAGAGATGCCGGACAGGTTACCAGCCCCAACACATCTTTTGCAGGTTGTTCTTCTTTTAGTGCTTCAAAAAGAGTAATCACCTGCAATGTCTTTCCAAGTCCCATATCATCTGCCAAAATCCCGCCAAAACCATATTCGTGGATAGTCCGGAGCCAACGGTAACCTTTCCTTTGATAAGAACGTAAGATCCCTTGTTGGGCAATTGGAATTTGATAGTCACTATCCTCTACATTTTTAATATTTCGTATTAATCCTTTAAACAAATTGTCCCGGTGTACATGTACCTGTTCTCCTGCATCTTTTAATACAGCATCAATATACAAAGCCCGGTGCTTTGGCATTTGGATTCTTCCTTCCCGGAAATCCTCCCCTTTCATTTCCAATCCGTCTGCAAGTTCTGATAACATAGAAAGAGAGGTATCTTCTAATTCCATAAATTGTCCATTGTGAAGTCTGTGGTAGCATTTTCGCATCTTGTAACTATTTAGGATTTCATCCAATTCGTCGTAAGGCAGTTGTTCTGCTTGGATGGATATATCCAATAAATCACTTTTAATCAATACACCAAAATCCACACTTGGTGTCTGGCGGATGCTATTTTTCCGAAATGCCTCACTGGCATATACCATTCCAAATTGGTTTAATTCTTCAATTCCTTCTGATAAAAGGTTATATAGCTGTTCTTCTTCTATCAGCATAAAGTCGGAACTCTTTCGTCGTGCCATTTGAAAATACTTTGTAATTGCTTGTACTACTTGGTTTTCTTTTATTTTATCCCGATATACCGTATTTGGTGTATTTTGAAAAATACGATATTTCTCTGTGCCATATTGACATTCCAACCGGCAAGTGACACCGTAATCTTCATCATCATCCAAATACATAAGAAATTCCACTTCTGGTGGCTCATATTCTTCTAAGGAAATATTTTTCTCCACAATACGAAAATACTTGCCAAGCAAGGGCATTAAATATGCACAGACATTTTGCAAGTCCTTTTTTGCAATAAATAATTCTTTATCGCCAGCATCTGCAAATTGTTCTAAAGGTACCCATAAATCTTCTGTATACGCTTTTGTACAATGATAAATCTTGCTTTCTTCTATCAAAAATATTGCACTTGATCCAAGATAAATTTGAAAGTCAGGAATTCGGAGATATGCACCTTTATCTACTTTCTCAATTTCAATTCTTGCCTCTGGATTTCCATTATAAAGTGTATACTGAACATGATTTGCTCCTTGTATTTTTATGGTATTCTCCAAATTCGTTTGTCCATTTTTTTGTTTTTCCAGCATTAAGAAGAATTTCTCCATAATGTACTCTTCCAAGATTATATTCTTAGTAGTAGGAGTATAATAAAAACTTCTACGTCTTTCGCGGTTTCTCACATGCATATACTCCATGATAAAATCCAATATCGGCAGAGAACTTGTTTCAAACTGCTCTCTGCTGTGAACAAATCCCAGATTTTTTCCATATTCAAAATATTGTTTCTTTTCTACAGCTTCTGTAAACTGTTCTAAAGATTTAATTACATATTTCTGTTTTTTGCCAACCCGGAAAGTCACTTCTGGTACTCTCTTTCCATAAGGAAAGGATAAAATTGGTTCGAGTTCCATTTTTTCATAAGAATTTTGTCTTTGCCAGTTTTCCAGTGAGATTTCTTGGGTCAAGCGTTCCATAATTCTAGTAATCGCACTATCTGTCTTAGGTGTAGATGGTTGGACTCCTTTTTTTACCATTCCAAGACCCAATGCCTGCCGGAGCCGTTCTTCAGCTAATAAATCATTTTGGCTTCGTTTACGAATAAGCCGGTTTGCATCTTCTATAAATTCTTGTGCATTAGCAATATACCGATGTTCTGTTTTTTTTATATTTGGTTTAACTGTATCAAATTCTATAATTTCTTTTTTTAGATTATCATGTACTTCCTGTTTTATATAAGTAAGAGAAATTGCCACTAGATGTTTGCATAATCCCGGAATACTTCCATAAGCTTTACATTGACATCTGCTAGACATGATTTCATAACCATGGCTCTCATCCAATTCTAAAGAAGGTTCATAAAATGGCTTTTCATTTCCAATTACTTTACCATAAATATACAACACATTCTGTTGTTCATCTTTGTCCCAATCCCAGCTAATAATTTCTCTCTTTTCTGCTATTTTTTTACCTTTTTGAAAAGATGCCTTGGTACAATAATTCTTTATTATGCTTTCTTTTAGTGACATATCTCTCACCTGACCTATATTTTAATCTCAATTATCCTGTATTGTATAAGTATAACACAACTGTTCATGGTTGTAAGAGTTCAGCCGGGTTCATTCATAAAGTGCCAGAATATACAAATTGTCTAAAAATATTTTTTCTGGCTGGACACTTTATTCATGAATGTCATTAAGCACATAAAAATATATGCACAAATTGCCCTCTATGAGCAATCTCATTCGTGCAATTTGCACATATACGTTACTGTTCACTCACAAGCTTGACACTTGCTGTCAAGCTATGTGCCAAAAACGTAGAACAGCCAAGAATCCAGCCTTTCGCCGAAGGCGAATTATAAATAGGATGGATTCCGTTACTGTTAGCACCATAGGTGTGAACAGTAACACATATACTTTTACCTGGCTGAACTGTTACCAAATTTTATTGAAATTCCTGTCAAATTATGGTAGAATTTCTGTGGGTACTACCAAGATGGTAGGCGGTTAGCCCTCTTCGGAGGGACTGTGACCCTCTGTTTACATAGAAACCCTTAAGGGAATCTGGGAAAGGAGGGCTAAGCCATGGATATTTTAGGACTGATTTCAGTGTTGAGCTTCGGCTTAACCTGTTTTGGAATTGGATACTCCTTAGGTAAGGATATTAATAAGACACAAAAATAACCGCCCTCAGCAAAAGATGCGGTTATTTTTAGCATATAATTAACTGGGCTAACCGTCTATCGGTAGTTCCTGTGGGACACCTGTTACCAGCAGGTGTCCTTCTTTATATTCAATATACCACAATCCACAGGGAGTTTCAAGAGCTTTCTTCTGTTGATGGTGTCTTGCGGGTTACTGTTCACTCACAAGCTTGACACTTGCTGTCAAGCTATGTGCCAAGAACATAGAATAGCCAAGAATCCAGCCTTTCGCCGAAGGCGAATTACAAATAGGATGGATTCCGTTACTGTTAACACCGTAGGTGTGAACAGTAACTCTTGCGGTTACTGTTAAAGATAAACTGTATAATTTTTTTTATATGGTACATACTAAAGGCGAGTTGATATTTGAAATCGTGCATGCATGCAAACAAAGGTTACTTGCTTTTATCTGACATTTTCCATAAATGACAGGAATCTATTCGGATAAATAAAGTAACAGGAATCATTTCTCTTGCCAACTCTTACTATATATAGAAACTGTTGTATAATAGCATTCTTAAATCAGTTGCAAAAAATTGCCATATACAATATTAGGTAGTTTATTTATGCAGCTATATCTTAGGAGGTTGTAACGATGGAAAAGAATTCTTGTATTTCTTGCTCTGTACACGAATGTAAATATCATGCTAACAGCATGGATTATTGTACTCTTGATAAAATCCATGTTGGAAAGTGTGATTGTGACACTTGCAGATGTGAAGATACCGAATGTGGTTCTTTTGAGGCAAAATAATATTTGCTCTCCAAATCTTTCTTAAAAATTGCTTTTAAGAAATTTCCTATATAGGAAAAGCTGTCCGGTTATCAATCACAAATTTTGTGTGATAGTCGGACAGCTTATTATTTAGAATGGGAATCCATTTCCAAAACTACTAGTTAAACCGCCAGTAATGTTATCCATTGCCTGTGCAGTTTCTTCTTCCATTTTGCGGTATGCCTCATTAGTAGCAGCCATAATCAAATCCTCTAAAGTTTCAATATCTTCTGGATCTACAACTTCTGGAGAAAGTGTAATTTTTGAAATCTCCTTTTTACCAGAAACTGTTACAGTAACGACACCACCACCTGCAGAAGCTTCCCATGTTTTATCTTCTAATTCCTTAGTTTTTTCTTCCATCTGTCTTTGCATTTTTTGTGCTTGTTTCATTAAATTTCCCATGTTTCCAGGCATTCCTGGAAATCCACCTCTTTTTGCCATAATAAAAAACTCCTTTCTATTCTATGGTTCAAACTCAATTGCCATTTTTGTTAGTTTTGTTAAATCTACCATACTCTTTGCTTCGGTACTATCTGGAGGCATATATTGCACACGGATGTCAATTTCCTTGTTAATCTGCTTTTCAATAGCATGCTTAATCTCTTCAATGTGTTCTTCTTTATTCAAAAAATCCATCTGTACTGGATCTTTTACTGCAAGAAGCAAAGCACCACCTTCCGCTACAGAAGGTATCACATCCATTAACATTGCTTTATACAATCCATCCTGCATTCCTATAATTCGTTCCCAATTCTTGGCAACCTCCTGCAAATCATCTGGAATTGCCCGTTCTAAAACTTCTAAGGGAATATTTTCTTCCATTGCCTCATTGCTCATTCCAACCGTATCATCTATGCTTTGCCTGGGAGACATTACCACACCATTCTCCAGTTTTTGTTCTAAAACATGTATCCGGTTTACTAAACCTTCATAGTCTTTTTCTGTAACCGGACAACACAATTTAATAAGAGCAACTTCTATTAAAACTCTTTTCTGTGTAGCATAGCGGACTTGATTAGACAATTCCGACATAATACGGATATAACGAATGATCACTTCCATATCGGTCATTGCTGCTTCTTCTTTCATAACCTGATAATGTTCTGTGGATACATCCACCACATTACTTGCATTCTCAGAGGTCTTCACCAATAAAAGATTACGTAAATACCAAGTAAAATCTGTTATCACTTGTCCAAGCTCTCTTCCCCGGACTACCAGTTCTTCAAGAATTACCATACACTCCTTAACAGAGTTGGTTACAATAGCACGAAACAGTTTAGAAAATATCTCGACATCTACTGCTCCTAACACCTCCAGAACTTTATCATAAGTAAGCTTCTCGCCCAGATAAAAGGCAATACACCTGTCAAGGAGACTTAGGGCATCACGCATGGAACCATCCCCCGCTTTTGCCACATACTGTACCGCTCTTTCTTCTGCTTCAATCTGCTCCTTATCTAATAACTCCTGAAGACGGTTCGCAATCACATCTATAGTAATTCTTCGGAAATCATATCGTTGACATCTGGAAAGAATTGTAATTGGTATCTTGTGTGCTTCTGTAGTTGCCAAAATAAAAATCACATAAGATGGTGGTTCCTCCAATGTTTTTAACAAAGCATTAAATGCCCCTGTAGAAAGCATGTGTACTTCATCAATAATATACACTTTATACTTTCCTTCTGTTGGAGAATACTGTACTTCTTCCACAATTTCCCGGATGTTATCTACACCATTATTAGATGCAGCATCAATCTCAATTACATTCATAGAAGTCTGGTTCTGAATAGACTGGCAAACACTGCAAGTGTTACAGGGACTTCCCTCAACAGGGTGTTCGCAGTTTACAGCCTTCGCAAGAATTTTTGCAATGGTTGTTTTACCCGTTCCGCGGGTTCCACAAAATAAATAAGCATGACCTATTCTGCCTGCATTCACTTGGTTCCGCAAAGTCTTTACAATATGCTCCTGTCCCTTTACATCTTCAAATTCATTAGGTCTGAACTTACGGTATAATGCTGTATAAGCCATTCTTTTCACCCCTTTGATATTATATTTTAGTAACTATTCAGGTAGAAACACGCATTTACTGCGTGTTTCGTAAGAAAAATGAAAGTTGATTGCTACGTGCTACGCACTCCCGCAATCACTAACTGTATTCGTATTTCGGGCTGCCGCCCTACATACTCATACAGTTTAGCCAGCCAAATGTCTATATTTCTTTGCAAGCAAGCTTGCACGAAATATAGCCGTTTGTCAGGACTTTCAGCGTAAATTCTGTAATGTTTAAGCCCCTTCGTCGAAGGCGAATTAATATGGGCTTAAACGTAACTGTTCATGGTTCTGGACAGTTACATATTTTATAAGAAAACCGACATGCTGAACATTTATATTTTACCAACTGATAGGGCTAATGTCAAAACATTCTTCAAAACATTGAAAATGCATTGTAGCAGTTGTTACTGTTCACTCACAAGCTTGACACTTGCTGTCAAGCTATGTGCCAAAAACGTAGAACAGCCAAGAATCCAGCCTTTCGCCGAAGGCGAATTATAAATAGGCTGGATTCCGTTATTGTTAGCACCGTAGGTGTAAACAGTAACTAGCAGTTCAGGTAAGGCTGTACATTTATTGCATTGGTTATAAGAATGGGTACAATAGGGATGGAATTGTAATTATTTATGGAAGATCAAATAAAAATATTGCAAGATAAATAATTATATCTTACAATAAAAAGGAATGTAAAGTGTCAAATATATGCAAAGGAGAAGAAAATGAGAAAACTACAAAAAAAACTGGTCTTTATTGGGTTATTCGTTGTGATGATGATTGGAGGTGTTATTTTCTTTATATCAAAAGCTAAGATTTTGTCATCAGATGATAATGCAGCATTAATAACACAATATATGCAGGATGAAAAAAGAAATAAGACATACAAATATCCAGATTATGCGAAATGTGCTGGTGTTCCGGAAAAATATTTCTATACACCTGGAGTTTATCATTTTGATGGTGAAGATGGGGATGAGAATGGTGGATATTATATTGAAACAATTCAGACGAAAAGCGATGCTCAAACAGATTATTATACAAATCATTATATTTTTTGGGAATATACTATTTCTGATCCTGGCGGAGAAGGGCAATATTTAGCAAGCTTTACGGTGGTTGAAGCAAGTGGTAAAGATTTTAAAATTGGAGCAAGAAAGAATAAGTCAGGAGAATATAAACCTATTGTTACTATAGATTTAACAAATCATGGCAGTAAAGAGGTAAATCCAGAGGTCATAAAAGCCGTCACTATTTCAGAAATAGAAAATAATAAAATTAAAAAATATGATGATGAAGATAAAGTTGGCAATATAATGTGTTGGCCAACTGTAGACTTAGATGCAGACCTTGATACTATTTTAGATCTTACACCGGTTTATCATGATGTAACATGGGGAGAATGTAGAGGAGATGCATTTTTATATGGAACAGATTATGATTCACATCAAGTGGTAAAGAAAATAGGTGCTGGTGTGAATGGGAAAGGATATAAGAAGGGCTTAAGTATTCAGATATCGGCACTCACTACCTATACAGAAAATGGAACACCTAAGGTTATCTATAAAAAAGGTGACGAGGAAAGATGTGCCAGTGTGGATTATGAATTTGATATCATAAATAGTTCTGGTGAAGTTCTATTAAGTGTTTGCAAGCCATTTCCTCGTAAGTATATTAGAGATTAAAATTTTGATATATAACAGAATGAAAACAAAAAAGGCATCGTAAGGAAGATTACGATACCTTTTTTGCTCTAATCAGTAAAGTATTGATTAGAGGGGGAGTATTCAAATGTATGAAAAAATTCTTGCAAGTATTATTATAGAGATTAGATGTGGACAGTCTGTGACCAAATTTTAAAAAAAATATTTAAATTCTTAAAATTCTATGAAATTCAATTTGTAACTATTCAGAACCTGCAAAAGTGATATACAAATTGCATAAATAAATTTATTTAT
>CAMWUK010000098.1 GCA_947177415.1 uncultured Clostridiaceae bacterium | reverse complement strand
GGTTGTTTCACTGTTTAATTGTCAAAGTCCAAACGCTGGATACATTGATTTTACTGCTGTTTTAGCGTTTCTCACTTGTGCCCTTGCCCAAGCGACTTTTATAGTATAGCATGTCGTTTTTTTAATGTCAACACTTTTTTTAATATTTTTTTATTTTTTTCTTCAAGTGGCTTTTATCAATATTTTCTCTCATTTTCTATTACTCATTATGCATACGAAACAGCACTTAAATAGCTTCTTTTCTGACTATGTATTTTGGGCTAACTATATTGTAATTGTATTATATGGATTATTTTGCGTATGATGGTTACATTATACTTTCCAATACCCAATCTACTAACAGATTATTATTATATAAAAAGGTTAAAATCGTACTATCATTAATATATTCATAACACATAATACCTATCGAAGTTGTACTAAGCAAAAGAAGGAACAGAAAGCCTACCCAAACAATAAGTAATCCACTAATTGCTCCTGCAATTGCTCCTGTAATTTCATTTATATTTCTTATAATAGGAAGTTTGTCCACCAAGTTAAATACTATTGTAATAACACGAAATAGCACTTTAAATACTACAAAAACCATAATATATGTTATAGCTTTTATGACAATTCTAGCTATATAATCAGATATCTCTTTTGCAAAGTTTATTGCTGTTATTTTCCCTTTATTCTCTATTATTTCTGCTGTATTTTTCAGCATTGCATTTTTTATTTTCTTAGGAAGGATTAGTTTATCAATCAATGCTTCCTTTTGTGCCACACTCATATTTTTTGTGTCTTTTTTATTAGTTTCTTTTATGCCATTCACCATATTATTTGTAATGTCTACACATTTTTCCTCAATGCCCAGTCCTTCATTCACCCATTCAGAAAAATAATTCAGAACAATCTCACTATTACATAGACTCTCACTAAACGTGGGAGCCAATATGAATGCCACCACAATACTAAGAATCATGGAAAATAAAGAAATCGCCATTTTGATAATTCCTTTTTGATATCCACGGATTGTAAATCCTATAATTATTGCTAAAGCTATTATTAAGAGCCAATTTATCATTTTTCCTGTACCTCTTTTCCTGCCAATCGAATCTGTTTTAGGCTATCTCCATCAATCAGCAAATATTTATCTGTTCCTGTAATAGCAAAGAAGTATGATGCACTGCTTGCTAATTGACAATTAAACTTTTCTTTTCCATTTAAGCGAATAATGTGTGCTTCCCTATTTGAATAAAAAATCACTTCTTTATCACCCATTTCTACAGAATCATAAGTATATGTAATTTCTTTTTCCAATATTTTTTTACCATTTGTATTGTATACATGCAGTTTATAAGGCACCTCTACATTATCTGTTTCCTCTGTAATAACTGATATATATTTGCTGTTTCGGCAAAAACTTCTTATAGTTCCTTTTATATTAACAGATGCTACATCTTGTGGTGTCTCTTGCATATTATACAGTAGAAATCCTTCTTTGGTATATGCACAAATGGTATTGTTTGTAAGAAAATCAATATCCACCACTACTTGCTGTTCTAACGGTCTGGAACCTACAATTCGATCGACACTGTTTTTTCCTACACTATCAAAATTATAAAAATTCAAACTACTCTCTAATACACCATTTTGTACATTAATATAACTGGTTACTAACTTCTGTCCATCATTTGATAAAGCTATTGCTACCGGAAATCCATCATTATCTGTACTTGTTGCTATACTCACTTTTAGCTGTTCTGCTACATTATAGGGATCATATATATTAATATTAGCTTCTCCATTCTTTTTTAGTACTACAGCAAATACACCTTGTTTTGCCACAGATATCTGTTCGATTGGTGCATCCATTTTCATATATGTTCCCGTATCGGAACCACTAAAAATGTATACATCTTTACCTCCAATGTCGGCTATGGCAACAAAATCACCACATGTTACTGCTAAAGGATTCTTCATCTCATAACTACCACTCCATAAGATTTCTCCATTTCCCCGAAAACCGGTAGCTCCATCCTTACTATATTTCAAAAAATTCTTACCATAAGGTATATAGGTTACACTATTGCTATCTGCCCTTTCTGTACTTTTTATTACAGTATATCCTTTATAGGTTCGGTTCATTTGATAAAAAATGTGAATAACCATCAAGCAAATACACATAATAATACCGCCTATTACCAATATCTTTTTCATGCGTTTTGTTTTATTTTTATATTCTTTGTATCTTTTTATCTCGTTTCTTTCTGTTAAACTTGTCATAATTTACACCCTGCTTATTTTTCATGCTATGTTTTCTCATTTTTATGTCTGCGTTTATTATATCATATCTACTATAGATCTCTCAAGCATAGTTAATTGTTCTTTTACTCCCACAATTTAATTTTCTGTCCTGCTACAATTTTATCTTTATCTTCTATATTATTTATCTTTAATATATCATCCATCTTTTCTAAACTTTGAAACTGTTTCATACAGATACTAACCATAGTATCACCAGGCTGAATAATATAATACTGTCCTTCTTCTTCTATTTGTACTACTTCTTTTGTTTCAACTTTTTCTTCTTTTGGTTTTTTTTCAGTTTCTTCCTGCTTGTCCACATCTTCTTTTGAAATTGTTATTTTTGACTCCTGTTGTTCTACAAATAGTTCATCGTCTTTATCATTGTTTACTTGATTATTTTCTGAAAAACTTTCTTCTACATGTCCCCATTCTTTTATCATTTCTCTGTTTTGCCATAGTATTCCAAATACAAATACAGCTCCTAATATAGACGCAATTTTCATCTTTTTTCTTGTCTGCCTCTTCTTTCTTTTTGCCTCTTCCATGCCCTCCATTCTTTTTTTCATTTCTTTAATTGCATAATCATCCACTTTCTCACTAGGCATAATTCCTTTTTTCTTTAACATGTAATTTTGCATTTCTTGATTTTTTTCATAATATATGTAATATCCTTCTTTTTTCCTCAGATGTTTTTTTTCAAATACAAAAAAACATTCTTCCCGTTCCAAAGTATCATATAACATCAATGTCTTATCTTGTCCAGAAAAGTTATCAATATGGATTTTTTCTAATACTTCTGTTGTCTCTAGCGGAATACCTGCTTTAGTTAACATCCATCCTACTATACTTCCATTCTTGAAATTTTCTTCAATCTCTTGATAGATCCTCTCCCATATCTCTTTTGGAAAACATTTTCCTTCTTCCAAGTCTATTCCTTCGACTTCAATCGCACCTTGTATAAAAATACATTGATTCCCTTCCACTTCTCTATAATCGCCTAGAAAAACCGCTGTTTTATATGTGCTTGTACTCTCTTTCCCTAAGTATCTTATAAAAGACATTACATAGTCTTCTATATATATTTTTCGATTGTCCTCAGGTTGTCCAATTTGTCGTATGTTCTTTGGCATAGAAAATAAAACTTCTCTCTTCTTCTCCTGTAAATCTTCTTTTTTTACATCATCTACCATTCTTTTTCCCTTTCTTTCTTATTTATTTTCCTCTCCCAATCTACTAGTCAAATACCGCACTACAAGCTAATTGGAAGTCAAATACCCCGCAGCAAGCTACGGGGCATGACCTAGCTTCCTTTTAGCAAGTCCGCCCCAAGGGGCGGGGTATTTGACCCTCGCGGCAGTCGCCAAATACGAGCAAGCTCGCACTTGGCTCGTTGCTTCGCGGGAATAAAAGAGAAGAATTTATCTTTATCCTATCACACTATAAATGCATATTTTGTCAAATGGCAGAAAAAGTCTATGAATTTTTGATAATGAAAGTGCATCAAAAAATCACAGACTTTTCTATAATAATTGAGGTTTATTATACATTATTTAACCTACTGCCGGATCCTCATCGTCATCTGGTGCTGGCGGCTCAGTAATCACTGGCTCAGGTTCCGTTGGTTCTTCGGTTTCTATTGGTTCTGGGTCTGCTGGTTCAGCAGGTGTCCAATCATCGGTTTCTTTTGGTTCTATTGGTTTCTTAGTTTTCGTTGGCTCTTCCGTTTCTTCTGGCTCTTCCGTTTCCTCTGGTTCTTCAGTTTCTTCTGGTTTTTCGGTTTTTTCTACCGTTTCATCTTTTTCTATTGTCTTTCCATAATAATCATCGTGTAATTCTGCATATTCTAAATTTTTATGCAATTCCTCCATAAACATTCTCCAAATTCTACCAGGATAGGTGCTGCCATACAAATCAGAAACCGTCTGTGGGGTATCATATCCAACCCATACTGCTGTTGTATAGTAGGAGGTAAATCCACAAAACCATCCATCTTTTTTATCATTTGTAGTTCCAGTCTTTCCAGCACAAGGCATATTATATAATTTTAAAGTTGCTCCAGTTCCTCCGCTTTCCATAACGCTTTCCATACAACTTGTCATCATATGGGCAGCTTCTTTAGCATATATCTGTTTCTTTTCTTTTTTACTGTTATAGATGACATTATCTCTAGAATCTGTTATTTTATTAATGCAGGTAGGTGTTCTATAATATCCCTCGTTTTCAATTGTTGCAAAACCAGATGCCATTTCCAAAGGACTAACTCCATTCGTTAATCCCCCTAAAGAGGATGCAGGATAATAATCCCGGTCCACAATATTAGAAAATCCCATATTTAACAAGTAGGAAAGTCCTTCTTTTGGTGTAATCTCTTCAAATAACTTCCATGCAATTACATTTTTTGATTTTAACACAGCTGTACGAATCGGAATCTTTCCTGAATATACACCATCCGAATTCCTAGGTCCACCCTCAAACCTGGTATCATCCACAATAGAACTTGGTGTATATCCATTTTCAAATGCCGGTGTATATACAACCAATGGTTTAATGGAACTTCCCGGCTGTCGAAAACTTTGAAATGCCCGGTTCAATGTGTATCCCTCTGATTTTTGTTTTCTTCCTCCAACAATGGCTACTACTTTTCCTGTTTTATTATTAATACAAACTCCAGCCCCCTGCATTTTATATATTCCGTCTTTTGTCTTCTCTGTAAATCCACTTAAAGTTTCGTTCACTGCATTTTGCAGTTTTTTTTGTTTGCTCATGCTAATAGAAGTATAAATACGATATCCTCCTGAGTACATGGATTGCTCACATTGCTGGTAAAGTGTATCATAATTTTCTTGGTATTTTTGTTTCTCTTTTTCATTAGAAAATTTATATCGGAACTGGAATCCTTGACTTTCCATTAATGCACGTACTGCACAGTATCGAACAAATGTCTCGACATAATCCTGCTTTTTTTTCTTTTTCATGTTCAGAGTTATATCTTCTAATACAGCTGTTTCATACTCTTCTGTCTTAATTACACCATCATTTAACATGTTTTTCAAAATCAAGTCTCTTCGTTGTAATGTATTTTCTATATTATCTACTGGATCAAATTTCGTTGGTCCATTAGGAATTGCACATAAAAATGCAATTTGCGAAAGGGATAACTGATCTATCGGTTTATTAAAGTAACCGTAGCTTGCTGCCTGTATTCCATAAAAACCGTTGGAAAAATAGATGTTATTAATATAAAACTCTAATATTTGTTCTTTACTATATTTCTGCTCTAACTCCCTAGCATAAAACATCTCACGAATTTTTCGGCTCATAGTTACTTCCTTACTGATAAATACATTCCGTACTAACTGCTGAGTAATGCTACTTCCTCCCTGTGTAATCTGCCCATGTTTTTGAATATAAGACAAACCCGCCCTCATAAGGGCATAGTAGTCTACACCTCCATGAGTATAAAACTTTTTATCTTCGATAGAAACAAATGCTTTTTTTACATAATCTGGTATTTCTTCACTGCTAAGATAATAAACATCTTTTTCCCCTTTTAATTCTGATATAGTTTTTCCTTTATTATCATATACTACACTTGTCTCAGTTTGTCGGAAAGTCTCTGGTGTAGATGACGCCACTTCAAGACGTGCCTCTTCCTGCATCGCCAGAATATCCTTTCCGTATGTAAAATAAAAAATAACCCCTCCCACAAGTACAACAGATAGTAAGATAAGCAAACTTACTTTCAAAGTCATAATAAACCGTCTTAATGCCCTATTTTTAATCTTGGGCTCTTTCTGTTTCTTTTTACTATTTTTCTTTTTACTGTTTTTCTTTCCCATATTCAACCAAACCTTTCTGCATTACAAAAGACCAAACAGAGAACACTTTTTGCTCTTTTGTTCATATTTTGTCTTATTGCCAGCTAATAACTTTTTAGAGGTAACACAATGCGAAAACAAGTTCCACGGGTATACTGGCTTTTTACTTCTATCGTTCCTGCATGTTTCAATACTATAAGCTTTGCAATGGATAAACCCAATCCATGTCCACTAATATTGCTACTTTGAACATGGTCTGACCGATAGAAACGTTGAAAAATATTATCCATATCTTTCTCGTCCATACCTATTCCTGTATCTGCGATGGTAATCACGCAATTTTCGTTTTCCTCTTCACATCCCATATATATAGTATCACCAGATTCTGTATATTTTATTGCATTTTCATACAAAACCCGGATTGCTTCTTTGATGGTTTGTGCATCTCCATATAATATTACCGAATCCATGTCTAATGCTTCAATATTTCTCTCCTTTGCTGTAATTTTAGATTCCCGAAATATTTCTTGTAGTAAATTCCCTACATCAAACTTCTTCTTATGGAGCTTTAATGTTTTTTTATCATGCCGGGACAAGAAGAGTAATTTTTCTACTAATTCCTGCATAGATTGTGCCTCATTTTTTATGGCATCAACGGATTCTTTTAATACTTCCGCATCCTCCGCACCCCAGCGGTCAAGCATATTTACATAACCTTGTATTACGGAAATTGGTGTCCGGAGTTCATGGGAAGCATCAGATACAAATTGTTTCTGTGTTTCATAAGATAACTCCAAACGGTCTAGCATACCATTTATAGTCCCTGCTATGTCTCGAAGTTCATTCTGTGTCCCTTCCAGATTCAACCGTTCGTTTTCCAGATTGTTAATGGTAATACGCTTTGTACTTTTTATAATATCTTGCATCTTCTTTGCAATTCTATGCATATTTTTCTTAGACAATCTTACAATAACCAACATTCCTATCAGATAAAGTAATATTGTTCTATAATAAAGACTTGTAAGCTCAAAGTCCCAATCATGCTCATTATAACGAAATACTATATGCAATTCATCTAAATTGCTATGGAATAAAACATATCCCACTGGTATAAATACCAAAGCCCCGAAAATAGCCATCCACATCATATATCGGATAGATATTTGCAGTTCCAGGGACAAATGTACTTTACTTTTCCACGCTTCCCATTTTTTGTCTAAAGGAAGTATTGTTTTTCTAAGAAAAGAACGTATTTTTTCAACTATTTCTTCACTCATCTTTTATTATATATCCCACCCCTCTTACAGTATTTACTATCTTAGCATTATATTTTGCATCTATTTTTTGACGAATATAACGAATGTATACATCAACTACATTAGTATCTCCAAGATAATCGTACTCCCATACATTGTTTAATAACTCTTCTCTGGATATGGCTTCGTTCTTATGTATTAACAAATATTGCATTAACTGAAATTCTTTTTTGGTTAGTGCAATAAGTTCTTCTCCATAATATACTTCATATTTCTTACAGTCTAGCCGAAGCTTACCTGCTGTAAGCATTGTTTTCTCTTCTGTTTTCTTTTTATCTTTACAGCGATTCAGTGCAACACGTATTCTTGCAAATAATTCTTCTATTGCAAAAGGTTTTGTCATATAGTCATCTGCTCCATTATCCAATCCCGTAACCTTATCCATGACATCATCTTTTGCTGTCAACATAATAATTGGTATATCCGAACCAGCCTCTCTTATTTGTTTACAAACTTCTATTCCTGAAAAAACCGGCAACATCACATCTAATATAACTAAGTCTATGTCCTCTGACATTGCCATATCAAGACCAGTTTGTCCATCTCCTGCAATGGCTACTTCATAACCCTCGTGTTTTAATTCTAATTCTACAAATCTTGCAATCTTTCTTTCATCTTCAACAATTAGTATTTTCGCCAATTCGAGTCTTCCTTTCTTAGTCATAAGGAAAAAGAGTTGTTGCATGCAACAACTCTTTTATACTAGTCTAAAATCTCTCTGACTGCTTTCACCACATTATCTATTGTAATTCCAAACTTTTCAAATAATGTGTTTGCTGGTGCAGAAGCACCGAAACATTCCATTGTTACATACGAACCATCTAATCCTACATATTTGCCCCAACCAAAGCTTGATAAAGCTTCAATTGCTACTCTCTTACGACAATTCTTTGGTAATACACTGTCTCTGTATTCCTGAGATTGCTGGTCAAATACATCCATAGAAGGCATACTTACAACACGTACTGCTATATTTTCTTTCTCAAGCTGCACTTTTGCTTCCACTGCTAATTGAACTTCAGAACCACTTGCCATTAAAATCACATCTGGATTTTCTTTCTTACTATCAGAAAGAATATATCCACCTTTTAAAGCATTTATGCCTGTCCCTTCAAGCTGTGGCAGGTTCTGTCTGGTAAGTACAAGAGCAGTTGGTGTATGTTTTGAAGTAACTGCATAATACCATGCCGCAGCAGTCTCTGCTGTATCTGCTGGTCTGTATACAGTGAAGTTCGGCAAGGAACGCAACATTGCTAACTGTTCAATTGGTTCATGGGTAGGTCCGTCCTCTCCTACGCCAATACTATCATGTGTAAACACATAAGTAAGTGGTGTCCCCATAAGTGCGGAAAGCCTTGCCATTGGTTTTACATAATCAGAAAATACAAAGAAAGTGGATACATATGGTCTTAATCCTCCATGTAAAGCCATACCATTACCAATTGCCGCCATTGCCAGTTCCCTGACTCCAAAGTGTAAATTACGTCCGCCATAATTTGTTGCTGAGAAATCACCTTCTCCACTCATGTATGTCTTTGTAGAAGGTGCCAAATCTGCAGAACCTCCAATAAATCCTGGAACATAATTCTTAATCTTATTGATAAGTTGTCCTGAAATATTTCTTGTTGCATCTGCTTTCTGTTCCACTTTCCAGAAATCCTCGGCTTCTAAGAGTATCTCTTCAATATTACCATTATGCATCTTATCCCATAATTCTTTCATCTCCGGATATTTTGCACAATACTCTTCAAACATAATATTCCACTTTTTCTCTATATCTTGATTTTCTTTTACAATTTGTGCTACATAATCATATATTTCTTGTGGTATATAAAATTCTTTCTCTGGATCTAGTCCAAGATTCTCTTTTAAGGCGTAAACATTATCCAATCCCAAAGGTTCTCCATGAGCACTTGCTGTTCCTTCTTTTGCTGGACATCCATGTCCAATTTTTGTACGAACGGTTATCATGGTAGGTCTTGTAGTATCTGCTTTTGCCTCTGCAATCGCTTTTCCAATCTCCTCTAAATTATTCCCATCTTCTACAACTAAAGTCTGGAATCCAAATGCCTCAAATCTCTTTTTTACATCTTCGGTAAAAGCAATATCGGTATCCCCTTCTATGGAAATTTTGTTAGAATCATATAAAACAATTAACTTTCCAAGTTTCAATGTTCCTGCCAAAGAGAAGGCTTCATAAGAGATACCTTCCATCATACAACCATCTCCACCTAATACATAGGTGTAATGATCCACTATAGGATATCCTTCTTTGTTAAATCGTGTTGCTAAATGTGCTTCTGCCATTGCCATACCTACAGCCATTGCCATACCAGCACCTAAAGGTCCTGTGGTGGCTTCTACACCAATTGTGTGACCGTATTCAGGATGTCCTGGTGTCTTGGAATTCCATTGTCTGAAATTTTTCAAATCATCCATAGATAAATTTCCATATCCAAACAAATGAAGTAATGCATATAACAAGGAGGAACCATGCCCACCAGACAAAATAAACCGGTCTCTATTTGCCCAGTCTGGATTCTCTGGGTTATGCTTCATGTGTTTTGCCCATAATTCATAAGCCATAGGTGCTGCTCCTAATGGCAATCCAGGATGTCCCGAATTTGCTTTTTGTACTGTATCTGCTGCCAATGCACGTATGGCATTCACTGACATCATATCTATATCATTCATCTTAACGTTCCTCCTAAGTTCTTAACTTCACTATCGCATAATTCATACACATTATATACTATTTTAACTAAAAAATCCATGCAAAAGTTATATTTATTGCACTTTGTATGCTACACTTCTTTGTAAGGTCTGGAATTATACAAAATGCACGAAAAGGATTCCTTTCCTAATATGCTCCATTTGTAACTGTCCAGAACCATGAACAGTTACTTTCATTTTACATAACTTTAATATAGCGGTAGAAAATTCTCTTCCATCTCGGACTACTCTTATAACTATTTTTTTGCAAAGTATGGTAAATCTCTCTGCTTTTTTCCACATCATCCAACAGTGGCTGTTTATTACTAAAAGCACAATGATTGCTAATAACTAACAATTGTTCCCACTGTTTTTGGGTAATTCCTTCTATGATGTCTTCTTTTTCTATCTGTAACCATTCTCTTAAAGATTCTTCTTTGTTTTTGTGTTTCTTAATACAAAGAATCCGGTCAATCTCTTTATAAAGAAAAGTAATACATTCCTTAAAATCCACCTGCTTCTCTTTATGCCTACGATATCGGCAAAGCATAAATTTTCGCAGCCAAATTCCAAAGAATAGCAAAAGAATAAGGGCTATATTTCGCAGAATTGTCTTTATTTTTTTTATGATTGGTAAAGTAGTCCTGGTAGGTTTTGTTTCATTAGATGAGGTTGTGGTTTGAGGTGTTTTTGGTGTTTCTGTAGGCTGAGGATTGGTTATTTCCTCTTCTTCCTTAATTAAATCTTTCAGTTCAAATCCCTCACTATATCCTGGTGTCATTTCCACTGGAACCCAACCATAATCATGAACGTAAACTTCTACCCAAGCATGAGCATTCTCGTCTGTCAGTTCCACAGATAAATAGTCATTTTCATATTTACCTAATTTTAAATTTGTACTACTTGCCATATAGCCTTCCACATATCTTGCCGGAATGCCAAGACTTCTTAACATTAAGGCTGCTGTTGTGGCATAATGGGTACAAAAACCTTGCTGATTTTCATATAGAAAATGGGAAACAAAATCCTCTCCTTTAGGAACGGCTCCTGGTGCCAAAGAATAACTAGTATTTTCTGACAAATACTCTTTTACCAGTAATAGACCAGAAACCATTTTTTCCCATTTTACTGATTTGCTACCAACTCCTGAAATATTTAGTCCTTCCAGCCATTCCTCCTGTATATCATTGTGGAATCCCCATTCATTTTTCGCTTGGTTCATGGTACCAAGCAGTTGGTTTTTCAATTCCTCAGGCACTTGCAGATAGGTCTGCTCCACATAACTTTCGTATTGTTGCTGGTAGTTTCGGAATATTTTAAAGTTTTTTAAAAGCTCCAACATGGTTTTTAAATTTACATCTGCATAATTGCCCAAGCTCCAAGTCTTGCCAGATACTTGATAAATTTCCATATAATCGTATTCTTCATATTCTTCTGAAATATGGAAAAATTCACCTAATGTGATTTCTTCCATATTCTCTGTAGAATAGTCTTCTAATTTTTGTCCCAACCTCTCTTCCACATCTTCTATCATAGATTCTATATCGACCAGAAATTCTTCAGATAGCCAGTTATTCCAATCATATTCTTCCTGGTTACTAACAAAATCCGCAACATCCTCTCCTGCTGCTACCACTTCCCATTTATAATAACCTTTGGTTTTCTTTCCTTCTATGGATAATTTCCCATTTTTTTCCAATACATTTTCTGAGACATAATAAGGAGTAAACAGTGTTCCATAACTCTCTGCAATATTATCTATTTCCACCTGCTGAAGAAAATCTGGAAATAACCCCCTAATCAAATCAGCTTTTTCCGTTCCCTGATAAGCTGCAAATTCACCGTTTTTCTCTTCTTTATCATTTTGGAAAGTTTCTCCTATACTATTATGATACTTTAACAATGCCAAATAATAATACAAAAGTGCTGCATCATAATCCTCTACTTTTATATCACTGATAGCTTCTAACCGTTGTTTCTCTTCTTCATCTTCCTTAGTCAGTCCTACCCATGTATTATCCTGATAATAACTGCCTATGTACCCTCTCAAATATACTGGCTTAAATTCTTTTTTTTCTAAATGTAACTTTAATTTGACATCTCCTGTGTATTCAATTCCCTCCACTTGTCCAAGTTCACCAAAATTAATTCCTCCGCTTACTCTTCCCTGACAAAAGGTACCACGAATTAAATTATCCATTCCTCTTCTAATATTCTCCTGCAACGCAACTTTAAAATTCTTATTTTTTGCAAGTTCCTTATAAGTATCTTCTCCAAGAAACAAAGTAAAAATTCCAAACCATATTCCTACAGACACTATTTGAAACATCCGGACTTTCCCTTGTATCTTCTTTTGTGTAGACAATTTCTTTTCTGTTGCTGTTCTTTTATAGAAACTACTGCCCCCATAGACCAGCAAACCTGCAAAGTATCCAAAACGATGTCCTATAGCCGGCACCAGCCCAACCATTTCCGGTATAAAAGCAATCCAAATCGTCGCAAGTAATAACACTACTATTGGAAGGTCATTTCGAATAATATATGCAACAAAGCCGATTAGAAATACAGAAATATAGATAAAAAATATAGTAGTTGCCTGCACTTCATCTCCACTATTTATTTGATATTCTGCTAAATCTACACCAAAATAATTCTCTATGTCCCGAAATACTGTATTCACTACTAATGCCAATCCATTGGAAATCTCACTTCGGAAATAATATCCGGCTGCACCATAAGCAACAATCTCTCCAAAAAGTAAAATTCCTCCCCACTTTTTTTGAAAAAAACTAATATAAAACAAGATAGACAAAAGAATCACAGCCAGCAGATAAACTTTCTGGTTCACCTGTATGTCGCATCCATTTGTAAAACTTAATATGGATGTTCCCGAAACTATCATTATTAAAATCAATTCCACCAGATAAGATAACCATACAAAATCTTTCTTTTTGGGATAGGAAACTGTCATATTTTTTTTGCATATTACGCCATTTTCTTTGTTTTGTGTCTTTTCTATCATTTCCTTAAGCAATATCCTCCTTGTCTAATCTTCCCACACCGGCACGAATAACCTGTTTGGCAAGTTCTCCCAAATCTTCTATATTTTGAATCTTTGTATTTTCATAAATTCCCATTTGAGGATGATACCAAATTACCTTATGAATCCGTCCTGCCTGTAATAATGTCCAACAAATATTTACCAATTCTTCCAGTTTTTCATCATACCATTCATAATTACATTCTCCTTCTTTACAGATAAGTCCAAAATTAATAATATCTGCATCTTCCTCTTCTTTGCCAAACTCTTTTATTAATATCTGTTTCCTTTTGGAAGATAATTTCCAGTGAATTGATTTTGGATGATCCCCTGGATGGTATTCCCGTATGCCAATCACCTCACTAGTATCCTCTCCTTTTTCTAAAGTTGATTTGTTCATATTCTCAGGGTTTTCCCATGAATTCTCCAATAAATCTTCCATTATTTCAAATTCGGGAATCACTGTTACCTCTTGTTCTCCATGAATAGGTATCTTTACAGAAAACAAGCGAAAAAAATCATACACTTTTAGATACTCACATGCAATTTCTATCAATCCACAGTGATTGCAATGAAACTCTATTTGGATCTTCTCCTGGCCTTTTGCATCCACACGGCAAATTACATCTGCATTCTGATATTCTTCATCTAATTGATTCTTGTATTTTATCTTCATGACACCATAAGCAAGAGGAAAAATACTACGATTCTCTGTAAGGACTGTCAATATAAAATCTTCACCCATCTTAACCATTTGCTCTGTTGTTGTAAGTTTTACCTTTGTCCGGCGTTGCAAAAAAATCAAACATAAACAAGAAAATGGCGGTATTGTTATCATACACCACATAATTACCAGAGAAACATACTTATCATATAATACTGCGTAGTATATACTTATACATATACATAAAATATAGATTATTCTATTTTTCCACATATTCATTCCTACTCCTTTTTATGCCAAAGCAGGTTTGGGTACTTTATTCAATATATCACTTAGTATTATCTCTGGTTGTACATGGCTCATACGTGCCTTTTGATTTAACACTATTCTATGTGCTGCTACATCTGTAAACACCTCTGATACATCTTCTGGAATGACATAATCCCTTCCCTGCAAAAAGGCATGTGCCTTAGCCATAGCCAGCAATGCCAAACTGCCTCTTGGACTGACTCCTAATTCTATATGAGGATGATTTCTTGTGGTAGTTACTAATTTTGTAAGATATGCATAAATAGAATCTTGTACAAAGATCTGTTCTGCCATTTTCTGCAAAGAAGTTAGTTCTCCTGCAGTAAGCACCTGCCGTATATTATCCATAGGATTAGCACTCTGTCTTTCTTTTAGCATACGCATTTCTTGTTCTGGTGAAGGATATCCCATACTAATTTTTATCATAAACCTATCTAATTGTGACTCTGGCAGCATCTGTGTACCTATAGAATTCACTGGATTTTGTGTGGCAATTACCACAAATGGTTTTGGCACTTTCCAAGTAGTTCCATCTACACTTACATTTCCTTCCTCCATTACTTCCAATAAAGCCGCTTGTGTTTTTGAAGAGGTACGGTTTATTTCATCTGCTAAAAAAATATTACAGAGTACTGCCCCAGGCTTATACTCCAATTGGTTGTCCTTGTTTAACACAGAGAATCCTACTACATCACTTGGCAGTACATCAGGTGTAAACTGCACTCTCCGGTAATCTAACAGCATTGCTTTTGAAAAGGAAAGTGCTAATGTTGTCTTTCCTACTCCCGGAATATCTTCTATTAGTATGTGACCTTTCGCAAGAATAGCCGTCATTACCTTTCGAATAACCTCTTCTTTTCCTGAAATCACCTTTTTTATTTCTCCCAAAACATATTGTAATTTTTCCTGATACTGATTCATCTTTTACTCCTTTATACATGTATTTGAATTTCTATATATTCACTCTTTTTAGGTAGAACCTTGCACTCTGCTGCAAGGTATGGGTGTTTTGTATCTGTTCAGAAACATGAACTGTTACTGAGTTTTTTCTTTTAACAGTATAACACATTTATATAAGAAAAAAAGTGAAGATTTTCTAACATTTGATTATTTTTTCACACTTTGTAATCTTTTCCCTTTATAAACTTCACAAAAACAAAATTTTCAAAAGAATTAAGGTTTTTGTGTACAAATCCCATTTTATGTGTTATAATATTCGCATAAGGGCAAAGGGGTTGATAAAGAATGACTCAACATATACCAAATTCTATAGGTAAAGACAAACAGTTGCGTCATGAGCTTTATGCTTTATTGCAAGAGGGTTTAAATAAAACCGGGGACAGTAATCACAGTCATTTTAATCAGGAAAATCAAGAGCTGCTGGTTTATTCCAACGACTTGAGTATGAGTGAGCGGATAGGACTGTATTACTAATGAATAGTGTGCTTTACATAGTTACAAAAGAGACATGCCATCAATTGGGGAATTGATGGCATGTCTCTTTTATTATAAAACCCCATATAGTAATGATTACTTCACTTCTGTCAGTATTCCTTCATCCATTTCATATACCCTGCTGCATAAGACATCAATATCCAAAGGATTATGACTGGCAATTAATATTGTTTTTCCCTGTTCACAAAGAGAGAGAAGCAGTTTCCTCATTTCTTCTACTCCATGCTTATCCAGCCCATTCATCGGTTCATCCAAAATCAAAATATCCGGATTCTCCATAATTGCTTGGGCAAAACCAAGACGTTGCCGCATGCCAAGAGAATATTTTCCTACTCCTTTTTTACTATCCGGATCCAGTCCTACCTGGCGTATTGCCTGCACAATCTCTTTCTCTCCAATACGGTTTTGAATTTTCGCCAGAAACTGCAAATTTTTCTTTCCACTATAATTAGGCAGGAAACCTGGATTTTCAATAATTGCCCCAACATTTTGTGCCATATCGACATCCTTGCCAATAACTTTTCCATTTACCATTATCTCCCCTTCATCCAAAGGAACAAATCCACAGATAGCTTTAAACAGAACCGTTTTTCCACTCCCATTTCGTCCCACAATCCCTATCATATTCCCTTTTTCAACTTCTAAAGATACATCCTGCAATACCGTTTGGCTGCCGTATTTTTTTATTGCATGTTCTACCTTTACCAGTACCTCTTTCATTTTGATACCTCCATTTTTCGAAAATCTATTATTACATTATACCAAGTACCTTTTTTTATAATTGTAACTATAAATCTTCCATTTCTTCGATACTGTATTTCTTGGAACGTCTCATAATCAATAATGCAAACACTATGTTTAGTAGCATCAATACTCCCACTGTATAAAACACAGGGATGGGACTCTGTTTTCTGGCATAAACAAACAAATTCGTCCAGCTTACTGGTGAAATATACACCAGTTTATTCATATTGCTACCTGCAGCCTTCTCAAGATTTGAAACCATAACCACCATAAGTGCTGCTACAGATCCGTATGTCCTGTTTTTATAAAGATTAATATAAAAAATCAAAAAACCCAAAAAGCATCCTATTAATATATTGGTTAACCATATTAACAGACATCCCCTGATTGGCGAGAATATATCTAATGCCCTCTCATTTACACCAAATCCCAGACCAGATGTCAATGCGGGATTTCTGGTTATCTCCCTAAACACCGTGCCCCATTTACCGGTTATTCCCACATATGGAAGATACATAACAATACTCAAAATGAAAATATAAGTAAAATATCCTATGGAAGACAATATAATATAAAAAATCTGCCCCCTAAACCATGTCTTTTTCCCACTTCTGAGAATCACGAACATCTGTTGTCCATCCACAAAAGGTGCATTACAAAACAACAACACCAACCCAAAGTATAAAAACAATACACAGATTGATGTGGAGAACAGGAAGGGATAATACCAGCAGGATACTCCCAATCCCTGACTGACTGCATATTCCCGAATCCCTTTAATCTGTGTCCATGCGAAAATAACAGCAACCAGCAAAACTGTATAGAACCTTATGGATGTAAAATTTTTCTTTATTCCACTAAAGGCAATATTCCATGAATTTTCCCAACTTCTACTCTTATCCATGTTCTACCCTCCATTTCATACCTTTCACAATTATGCACCCTAGCCCATATACCATACATAAGGTAACTGAACCACTACCGGCTAAAGCCGGTAGGTTCAATTTGCTGCTAAAGCAGCCT